>NZ_JRKC01000054.1:0-118152 GCF_000800925.1 Microbacterium sp. ZOR0019
CGGCATGCGTGAACATGCCGCCCGCCGTTTCCGTGCGCACCCGCGTTCAGTCGTGCGAGAGCTCACTCGCGGGTGAACACCGTGCGGCCGTCGACCATCGTGCGCTCGACCTCGAGGGAGGAGAACGGACGCCCGGGAGTCAGGGGATCCTCATCGAGGATCGTCAGATCGGCGACCTTCCCGATCTCGAGCGTTCCCTTCCAGGCGGACGCGCCGTCCTGTCGCGCGGCATCCACCGTCATCGAACGCAGCAGGCGGCGGCGCGATCGTCCGTCATCGGCGACGCCGGCGTCGCCGAGCAGGCCGAGCGAGGCGTCGAGGCCGAGCCGCCAGTCCGGGCTCGCGATCGGCGAGTCGCTCGTCACCGTCGTGAGCGTTCCGGAGGTGAGCATCGCCGCCAGGGGCCAGGCCGCGGCGATGCGTGCTTCGCCGAGCTGCAGCGCCGCCCAGGAGTGCGTGTGCGCGGCGATCAACGGTTGCACGGCGAATCCGGCGTCGACCCTTCCCATCCGGGCGATCTGCTGGGGCGTGGCCAGGTCTCCGTGGACGACGTAGTGGGGTGCAGGCGGCCGGGGCGCGTCGGGGAGGCGTTCCAGGACGGCGAGGAACTCCGAGATCGATCGGTCGCCGGTCGCGTGCACGGCGATCTGCATGCCGCGGGAGGCGGCGAGCTCCACCATCCGCTGGAACGCGGAGAGCGGATCATCCCCGCCGCGCGTGAGCAGGGCGCCGGTGCTGCCGTCCGTGTAGGGCTCCTCGACCCAGGCGGTGGCCATCGGCGGGATGCCGTCGGCGAAGATCTTGACCCCGGGGATCGCGAGCCACCGGGGGTCGTGTGTCGGCGCCGGGGTGCGGATGCCGCGCTCGAAGTCCTCCAGTGTGCTCTCGCCGTCGATCGTGCCGAACAGCCGAAGCAGGGTCACGCGCGAGGTCTGGGCGCCTTCGCGGTGCAGCTCGCCGTAGGTGTCGAGCATGGCCGTGCCGAAGCAGCCGGTCTCGCCGGCGTCCTCTCCCGGGCCGATCCCGGGCTCGGTGTAGCTCGTGATGCCGCGTTCGGCGAGGAGGCTCCACGCGCGGAGAAGGGCGGTGCGCCGCTCTTCCCGGCTCGATATGAGGCGCCCGGACGGCTGCTCTGCGGATGACGTGTCGGAGAAGAACAGGTGCGGCCAGCGCGCGCCGAGCCAGGCGGCGTGCAGATGGGCGTCGTTGATGCCGGGGATCGCGGTGCGCCCGTCGAGTTCGAGGGTGGTGCGCGCTCGGAGTGGCGCGACGGCTTCGTCGACCGCGACGATCACGCCGTTTCGCACGGCGAGGGTGTGGGCGATGGAGTCCGTCCCGTCGAGGGTGTGGATGCGGCCGCCGCGGATGATCAGGTCGGCGTCGTCGCCGGGCAGTGTCTCACTCATTATTCCACCAGTGTAGACGTAAAACGGGACCTGCGGTGAGAGCGGGAAGACCTGGATTCGGCGCGCGGTTCCGGGGCTTGTACGCTGGAGCCATCCCCCGATCACCCGGCAACCCGCGCGCCGGTGACCTCGGTGCGCGCTCACACATGCAAGGACGCAGATGAACGATTCCGCGGCACACCGCGAAGACTGGACGGCGAGCGAAGAACTGGCGGAGCGGATGATCCCGCTCATCGGGGCGCTTCGACGCGAGCACGACGTGGTGACCTCCCTCCACGGGCACCGTCTGCTCGGCCTGTCGGCGACCGGGCTCGTCGAGGTGCACGAGCGCGTGGCCCAGCTCGGACACGAGCGCCTCCCGATCGAAGACAGCCTGGCCGTGCTGGAAGCGATCCACGCGCTCGCGCCCGGCGCCTCCTCGCTCGATGTCGCCCGTCTCGTGGCCGGGCATGCCTCCAGCGGCGAGTCCTTGGAGACCTACCTCGCCGACGTGCTGGCACCCGCGATGGGTGCCGTCGCCGCCGAACCCACCGACGTCGTGCTCTACGGCTTCGGACGCATCGGCCGTCTGCTGGCCCGCATCCTCATCGCCCACACCGGTGGCGGCAGCGGACTGCGGCTGCGCGCGATCGTGGTGCGGCGCGGCTCCGAGAACGACCTCGTCAAGCGGGCATCGCTGCTGCTGCGCGATTCCGTGCACGGCCGCTTCGCCGGATCCGTCACGGTCGACGAGGAGGCCGAGCAGATCATCGCGAACGGCACCCGCATCCAGGTGATCTACTCCGACGACCCCGCCACCATCGACTACACCGCCCACGGGATCGACGACGCCATCGTGGTCGACAACACGGGCCGCTGGCGCGACGAGGCGGGGCTCTCGCGGCATCTGCGATCGAAGGGGGTCGCCCGGGTCCTGCTCACCGCTCCGGGCAAGAGCCCGCTCAAGAACATCGTGCACGGGATCAACGACGACACCATCACCGACTCCGACCGCATCGTCTCCGCGGCCTCGTGCACGACGAACGCCATCACACCGGTGCTCGCGGCGATCGACGAGGCCTACGGCGTCGTCAAGGGACACGTCGAGACGGTGCACTCGTTCACGAACGACCAGAACCTGATCGACAACTTCCACAAGGGCGACCGACGCGGGCGTTCGGCGGTGCTCAACATGGTCATCACCGAGACCGGTGCGGCGAAGGCCGTCGCGAAGGCGCTCCCGCAGCTCGAGGGCAAGCTCACGGGCAGCTCGATCCGCGTCCCCACCCCCGATGTCTCGCTCGCGGTGCTGCATCTGACGATCGAGCGTCCGGCGACCAAGGACCAGGTCAACGACTACCTGCGCCGCGTCTCCCTGCACTCGAAGCTGCGTCAGCAGATCGACTACGTCGAGAGCCCCGACGTGGTCTCCACCGACTTCGTCGGGTCGCACCGGGCCGGCATCGTCGACGGACTCGCCACGATCGCCGACGAGGACACCCTCATCCTCTACGTCTGGTACGACAACGAGTTCGGCTACTCCTGCCAGGTGATCCGTGTGCTCGAGGTCATGGCGGGCTCGCACCCGATCGTGCTCCCGGAGCGCCGTGAGGTGACGCTGCAGGGCTGACGTCGCGCGTGCGCGGCGTCGGAGGCGCCCGGCATGATGGGGTCATGAAGTCCGCGACCCTGCTCGCCGAGCGCCTCCGCTCGCATCGCCTCACCGCGCCGACGCCGACGGTGGAAGACGCCGCGCATCACCTGCTGGCCATACAGAGTCAGGACTTCACCGCCGGTCGTTGGGCCCTCGCGGTACGCACCCGCGGAGACGTGACCCTGCGCGACGTCGATCGCGCCTTCGATCGCGGTGATCTCGTGCGGGGCTGGACCATGCGCGGCACGCTGCACACGGTTCCGGCGCGTGACCTCGGGTGGATGCTGGAGGTCACGGCCGCACGGCAGCGCCACCAGGCGGCGACGCGTCATCGGCAGCTCGGCATCGACGACGACATGATCGCCGCGGTCGTGCGGGCCGTGACACCGGCGCTGCGCGACGGCGGCCGCACCCGCGCCGAGCTTTTCGAGATCCTCGAGCGAATCGGCATCGACCCCGCGGGGCAACGCGGGATCCACCTGCTCTTCACCCTCACGATCGACGGACTCATCTGCCAGGGCCCCGTCGCCCCGCGCGCCGGCGTGACGCGGGAGCAGCGGTTCGTCCTCGTCGAGGACCACATCCCCGACCCGGCGCGCCCCGACGACCCACTCGTGGAGCTGTTCGTGCGGTACATCGACGGCCACGGTCCGGCGGGTGTCGCGGACTTCTCCTGGTGGTCCGGACTCACGCTCGGGCAGTCCCGCGAGGCCGCCGCACGCGCGGCAGAGCGCGTCGTCGAGGTCGAGGAGGGACTGTTCACGGCGGTCCGGCGACCGCGACGGACGACCGGTGCATCCGCCGTCCACGCGCTCGGTGCCTTCGACGAGTACTACATCTCCTACGCCGACCGCACGGACGTGTGCGCCCCGGAGCATCTGGCGGCTGTCGGTCCGGGGAAGAACGGGATGGTGCGCGCGACGCTCATCGAGCAGGGCCGCGTGATCGGAACCTGGTCGCACGCCACCGCGACGCGCGACGCGCCTCCCGAGTTCTTCGCGGACCCGGCCGATCCCGCAGGGGTGACCGCCGCTCTGGGGCGATTCGCACGGTTCCTCGACGACTGATCCCGCTCGCCGCGAGGACGGTCGCGATCACTCACCGGCGTGCCGTGCGAGGAAGCTGTACACCTCGTTGTCGTCCACGCCGGGGAAGGCGCCGCGGGGGAGTGGCGAGAACATGTGCGTGTGCACGCGTGCACTCGGCCACGCCCGTCCGCTCCAGCGCTCGCTCAGCTCGGCCGACGGGCGGCGGCAGCACGACTCGTCCGGGCAGGTGGAGACGGCCCGGTCGTTGGTCTCCCGTCCTCGCCACCACCGGGCATCGTCGAACGGCACTCCGACGGTCACCGAGAACTCGCCGTCGCTCGACGATCCGGTCTGGGTCGAGCACCAGAACGTGCCGGAGGGTGTGTCGGTGTACTGGTGGTGCTCGACCGTGCGGTTCTGCTGCGTGAACGCCGCGCGCGCCTGGAACTTGCGGCACACCCGCTGGCCCTCCACCGCGCCGGTCACGTCCATCGGCAACGGCAGGTCATCGTTCTCGTAGACCCGGGTGATCGCCCCGGTGGAGTCGACGCGCAGGAAGTGCAGCGCCATCCCGAGATGCTGGGTCAGCAGGTTGGTCATGCGCATGCCCGCGGCCTCGTGCGTCACGCCGAAGCCGTCCCGGAAGTCCTCGACCGCGAGGTTACGGTCCTTCTTGGCCTGCTGCAGGAAGGCCACGGCGGCGGTCTCGGGCATCAGGCAGCACGCGGCGAAGTAGTTGATCTCCAGGCGCTGCTGGAGGAAGTCGGCGTAGTCGGTCGGCGGCGTGTGTCCGAGCAGGCGGTGCGCCATGGCCTGCAGAGCCATCGAGCGCAGTCCGTGGCCGCCGGGGATGGAAGCCGGCGGCAGGTAGATCCGTCCGTTCTCGAGGTCGGTGACCGAACGGGTGGAGTGGGGGAGGTCGTTGGCGTAGATCAGCTCGAAGCCGAGCTTCTCGGCCATGATGCTCACGGTGCGGTGCGTGAGTGCGCCCTGGACGTGACCGGCCGCCTTGAGGTGCTTCTCGGCGAGCTTCTCGATCTCGGGGAGGTAGTTGTTCTGCGCGCGCATCCGCAGCCGCAGCTCGGTGTTCGCACGACGCGCTTCTTCCGGTGTCGCGATCGCCTCGCGCTCGCGACGCTCGAGCTCGCGGTGCAGACCGAGGACCGACTCGATCGTCTCGTCGCTCATGCCCTTGGTCACGCGCACGGGAGCGACGCCGAGCTGCCGGAAGACGGGGCTCTCCTGAGCGCGCTCGAGCTCGATCTCGAGAGCCGCCCGTCGGTTCGGCGGTTCGCCGGAGATCAGGTCGGTGACCTCCGTGCTCGTGGCCTGCGCGATCGCCTGGAGGAGGGACAGCTTCGGCTCGCGCTTGCCGTTCTCGATCAGACTCAGCTGCGAGCCGGCCACACCGACGAGTGCGCCGAGCTCATCGAGCGTGAAGCCGTTCTCCAGCCGGTGGTGACGGATGCGGTGGCCGAGGGTCGTGAGGTGGATGCCGGAGGACGCCATTCCTTGAGTGTAGCGAAAGAATTGCGTTTCTTATCGCTCGATTCGCCCGAAAGTTGCGCCTGAATCGGAAGAAGATAGGTGCAACGCCCCCACTTCGAAGGAGCACACGTCATGGCCATCGCCGAAGTCTTCACCCCCCGCACGTCTCCGGTCGCCGCGACGCGTACGTACGGCGCCGCCCCCCACGTACGACACTCCTGCCATGGCCGAGCTGGCTGCCTGGGTCGAGGAGATCCGCGAGCTCACCCAGCCCGACGCCGTGCACTGGGTCGACGGCTCGCGGGCCGAGAACGACCGGCTCCTGCGCGATCTCGTCGACGAGGGCAAGCTGATCAAGCTCAACCCCGAGTGGCGTCCCGGCTCCTACCTCGCGCGTTCGCACCCCAGCGACGTCGCCCGGACCGAGGGACGCACCTTCATCGCCTCCGAGCGCGAGGAGGATGCCGGTCCGACGAACAACTGGGCCGCTCCGGCCGAGATGCACGCGAAGATGAACGAGATCTTCGCGGGCTCGATGCGCGGCCGCACGATGTACGTCGTGCCGTTCTCGCTGGGACGCGTCGGCGGTCCCCTCTCGCACATCGGCGTCCAGATCACCGACAGCGCCTACGCCGTCGCGTCGATCGGCATCATGACCCGGGTCGGCGATGCGGTGACCCGTCAGATCGCCGAGGGGGCCCCGTGGGTCAAGACCGTGCACTCGGTCGGCGCGCCCCTCGCTCCGGGTGAGCAGGACGTCGAGTGGCCCTGCAACGACGACAAGTACATCGTGCACTTCCCCGAGACGCTCGAGGTCTACTCCTACGGCTCGGGCTACGGCGGCAATGCGATCCTGGCGAAGAAGTGCTTCGCTCTGCGTATCGCCTCCGTCATCGCTCGCGACGAGGGGTGGCTCGCCGAGCACATGCTGCTGATCCGCGTGATCGACCCGCAGGGCAAGGCCTACCATGTCGCCGCCGCGTTCCCCTCGGCGTGCGGCAAGACGAACCTCGCCATGCTGCGGCCGACCATCCCCGGGTGGCGGGTCGAGACCCTCGGTGACGACATCGCGTGGATCCGTCCGGGAGAAGACGGTCGCATGTGGGCGATCAACCCCGAGGCCGGCTTCTTCGGGGTCGCGCCCGGAACCGGCGAGTCGACCAACGTCACGGCCGTCGAGACGCTGTGGGGCAACACGATCTTCACGAACGTCGCGCTCCGCCCCGATGGAGATGTGTGGTGGGAAGGCCTGACCGACGCGCCGCCCGCGAACCTGACCGACTGGGAGGGCAACGACTGGACGCCCGAGTCCGGCCGGCCCGCAGCGCACCCGAACTCCCGCTTCACGGTGTCGGCGGCGCAGTGCCCGCAGATCTCCGAGGACTGGGAAGAGGCCGTCCCGCTCGACGTCATCCTCTTCGGTGGGCGCCGCGCCAGCAACGTGCCGCTCGTGGTCGAGGCCACCGACTGGACGCACGGCGTCTTCCTCGGCTCGAACATCTCGTCGGAGCGCACCGCTGCCGCCGAGGGCACGGTCGGGGAGCTGCGCCGCGACCCGTTCGCGATGCTGCCGTTCTGCGGCTACAACATGGCCGACTACTTCGGGCACTGGCTGAAGGTCGGCCGTGGCCTGCGCTTCGACCGCGCACCGCGCATCTTCCAGGTGAACTGGTTCCGTCGCGGGGAGGACGGCCGCTTCCTGTGGCCCGGGTTCGGCGACAACTCCCGCGTCGTGGACTGGATCATCCGGCGCATCGCGGGCGACGTCCCGGCGGTCGACAGCCCGATCGGACGCCTGCCGCGCGTGGAGGACCTCAACCTCGACGGCCTCGACATCCCGGCCGCAGACCTCGATGAGCTGTTCTCCGTCGACGCCGAGGCCTGGAAGACCGAGGCCGACCTGACGGAGGCGTTCTACGACACCTTCGGCGACAAGGTCCCCGCGGCGCTGCGCGCGGAACTCGCCTCGCTCCGCTACCGCCTCGACAAGGCGTAGCCCCCAGACCGGTGCCGGTTCGGGGGAGCCGGCACCCTCAGGGCCTCGTGCCCTGCAGACCCGCGAAGGCGGGACATCAGAGACGAACCCATGGCTGAGTGGTCTCCGACGTCCCGCCTTCGTGTCGTCCGCCCCTCCTGTTCATCCACACCCCTCCTGCTCGTCCACACCCCTCCTGCTCGTCCGCACCCCGCCGCAGGGACGCCAGGAGACGGGGGTATGGACGCTGGACGGGGGTGTCGGCGCCAGCCTTCGTGTCGTCCACCGCTCCTGCTCGTCGACGCCCCTCCTGCTCGTCGACGCCCCTCCTGCTCGTCCACACCCCTCCTGCTTGTCGACACCCCTCCTGCTTGTCCACACCCCTCCGCAGGGACGCCAAGAAACGGGGGTGTCGGCGCTGGACGGGGGCGTGGACGCGGGGTCGGGGCGGGGGCGGGGTGCCCGTCAGGCGAGCAGCTGGTGGCGGGCGAGGTCGCGGTAGAGGGGCGTCGACTCCACGAGCTCCGCATGCGTTCCCTGGCCGACCACGACGCCGTCCTGCAGCACCACGATCAGGTCGCTGTCCACCACCGTCGAGAGGCGGTGCGCGATCACGATGAGCGTGCGGTCCGTGGACACGGCGTCGATGGCCTCGCGCATCCGTTGCTCGTTCACACCGTCGAGGGAGGATGTCGACTCGTCGAGCAACAGGATCGGGGCGTCCGTGAGCAGTGCGCGGGCGATCGCGAGGCGCTGACGCTCGCCGCCCGACAGCATCACGCCGTCCTCGCCCACGGGGGCCTCGATGCCGAGCGGATTGCGCTCGAGCACATCGCCCAGGTTCACGGCGCGCAGCACGCGTTCGCAGTCGGCATCGGTCGCGTCGGGGGATGCGAGTCGCAGATTCTCGGCCAGCGTGCCCGCCAGCGTCGGCGCGTCCTGCTCGACGTAGCCGAAGTGGGCGCGCAGGTCGTCGCGCGGGTAGGTGCGGGCATCATGGCCGTGCACGCGGATCGACCCTCCGGTCGGGTCGTAGAACCGCTCGATCAGCGACAGGATCGTGCTCTTGCCCGCGCCACTGGGCCCGACCAGGGCGACGCGGGAGCCGTGTGGGACGGCGAACGACACGCCGCGGAGCACCTCGTGGTCCTGTGGGGCGTCGGCAGCATCTTCGGTGGATTCCAGGTGGGCGTCCGCGAGCAGGGATCGCGCCTCCTTCGCCGCAGCCTGGCGGGCGGCCACCACGTTCGCGGGGTAGTGGAAGCGCACGTCACGGAACTCGATCGCCGGGGCATCCGCCGCTGCGGCCTCACGCGGCAACGAGGCGGCGATCTTCTCGTCGTCCTGCGACTCGGTGGGAAGATCGAGCACTTCCTGGATGCGGCCGAGCGCGCCGAGCGCCTGGTTCACCGAGGTGATCGCCCCGAAAGTGGTCGCCAACGGCATCACGAGCAGGAAGAGGAACATGATGAACGAGATCAGCGACGCGATCGTGATGGCACCGGCGGCGACGCGGAACCCGCCCACGCCGAGGACCACCAGAAGCGAGAGCTGCAGAGCGATGCCGGAGACCGGGACCACCAGCGAGGAGATCTTGGCGATGCGCACGCCGATGCCGTAGGTCTCGGAGGCGAGCGTCGTGACGGTGTCCGCTTCGCGCTCGGTCGCTCCCGAGGCGCGGATGGTGCGGATCGAGCCGATCGCCCGCTCCACGCCGGACGCCAGCTCGCCGACCTTCATCTGCTGGGCGGTCGAGGCCGTGCGGATCCGGCCGCTCAGCAGCACGACGACCGTGACCGAGAGGCCGATCACGAGCACGATCATCAGCAGCAGCACGGGGTCGATCACGAGCATCGCGATCAGGGCGCCCAGGAACAGGACGGCACTGCCGACGGCGTCCGCGAGCCCCTGGGTGAGGACGGCGTAGAGCAGAGTCGTGTCGGTGCCCACGCGCGAGACGAGGTCGCCGGTCCGGCGGGCGTCGAACTCGGAAGTGGGCAGATGCAGGATGCGCGCGATGAGCTTGCGCCGGCTCGAGTACACGACCGCGGTTCCCGTGCGCTGCAGCAGATAGTGCTGGAAACCGGAGATGATCGACGACACGATCACGAACCCGACCAGCAGCCACACGAGGATCCCGATCCCGGTGTCGGACTGCACCGCTTCGATGACCTGCCCCACGAGCAGGGGTTGCACGAGCGAGGTCGCGGCACCGACGACGCTGAGCACCGCGACCACGATCAGCGTGCGCTTGTGCTCGAACAGGAAGGGGAGGAGCTGGCGGAAGGTGGCGCGCGGGCCTTCGGGCTGCGCGCCCCGTCCGCGGCGGCGTGCTGTCGCCGAACCGGACATGCGGGACCTCTATCTGGAGATGGTACTTCGACCGTACTTCGTGCGTGGACGAATCCTATGGAGGGGCTGTATGCGGATCAGGAGCGGCCGAATCGCCGATGCGCGGCCTGCTTGCTCACGCCGAGGGCGCTGGCGATCGCCTGCCAGGAGTATCCGAGGTTCCGTGCGCGGCGCACGTTGGCCTCCTCGGCGCGGGCGATCTCCGTGCGCAGTTCGGCGAGTCTGTGCAGGGCGGCCAGCGGCTCGCTTCCGTCGTCCTGTGCGATCGCGGTCGGCATTGTCATGATGTCCTCCTGCGTCAATCATCGTTGACGCTGTACGCGCTGTCAATATTTGTTGACGTGCCAGACTGGGCGGATGCTGTCCGCACCCCGCCTCACCCCGGGAGACCGTGTCGCGGTCCTCTCCCCGTCATTCGCTGCTCCGGCCGTCGCACCGGACCTGCACGCGCAGGCGATGCACCGGCTCGAGGACCTCACGGGGCTGATCCCGATCGAGTATCCGACCACGCGTGAGCTCGGCGCGAGTCCACAGGCCCGCGCCGCCGACGTGAACGCGGCGTTCGCCGACCCGAGCATCCGCGCGATCCTCGCCACGATCGGCGGAGACGACCAGCTCCTCGTCGTCCCGCACCTCGACCCGGCGCTGCCCGTGGCCGACCCCAAGCCGTTCGTCGGGTACAGCGACAACACGAACATCCTCAACTGGCTCTGGGGCCTCGGGGTTCGGGGCTACTACGGCGGCTCGACCGCCGTGCATCTCGGGCCCGGACCGTTCGTCGACGACATCCACTTGCGCTCCCTGCGTGCCCTGCTCCTGACCGGTGGTGTGCTCGACATCACCGAGCCGGGTGAGTCGGAAGACGTCGGGCGACGGTGGCACGACCCTCGGGCGCTCCTCGAGTTCGGCGACCGCGTCCCGACCGAGCCGTGGGCCTGGGCAGGGCCGGCATCACGGGTGGAAGGCGTGACCTGGGGCGGCTGTCTCGAGGTGATCGACGGCCTGGCCTTCGCGGACCGGCTGCCGCGCGCGGCGGACCTGGAAGGAGTTGTCCTGCTGCTCGAGACCAGCGAGGAGCGGCCGTCCGCGGGCTGGGTGGCCCGGTGGTTGCGGGGACTGGGGGAGCGCGGCATCCTCGCGGCTGCGGCAGCCGTGGTCGTCGCCCGCCCGCCCGTGAGCGACTTCGTGTTCCAGCCGTCTCCCGCCGAGGCTGCAGCGCTGCGTGCGGCGCAGCGGGATGCAGTGTTCGACGTCGTGACGCACTACAACCCCGACGCCGTGATCTGTGTCGGCCCGCCGTTCGGGCACACCCGACCGCAGTGGATCCTGCCCTACGGCGGGACGATGATCGTGGACGGCGCTGCGCGCACGATCACCGCCGCGTACTGATCAGAGCTCGACGGCGGCGGCGACGCCGAGGTCGCCGTCGTAGTCGTGGTCCTTCGTCTCCGGGCTCAACAGCAGCGCGATGAAGGTCAGGACGCCCATGGCCGACAGGTACAGGCCGACCAGCCACGGGGCGCCGTCGCCGAGCGCCCACAGCCACAGGGCGATCAACGGGGCCACGGCCGCACCGAGGATGGAGGACACGTTGTAGGCGATCGCTGAGCCCGTGTAGCGCACGTTGGTCGGGAAGAGCTCCGGCAGCAGCGCGCCCATCGGGCCGAACGTGGCCCCCATCAGCAGGAACCCGAACACGAGGAACGCCTGGGCGAGCGCACCGGTGAACTTCGGGTCGACCGCGGGGAGGAGGAACGTGTTGAAGGTGAAGCCGAAGACGATGATCGCCCCGGTCACCCACAGCAGCAACTTCCTGCGGCCCACCGCATCGGCGATCGGGCCGGACAGGAGCGTGAAGATGCCGAAGAACACCACGCCGATGATCTGCATCAGCACGAAGTCGGTGTATCCGAAGCCGAGCCCCGGGTAGAACTGCGCCGCGAATTCGCTCGGGTCGAAGGAGGCACCGGTCGCCTCTGCTGCAGCTTTCGCCGCGGCCGAGGCGGTCTCCAGCGATGCGGGCTTGGTGCCGTACGCGAGCGTGAAGTTGGTCATCAGGTAGAAGAGCACATACGTCGCCAACATGATGAACGTGCCGAGGATGAGCTGCTTCCAGTGGTGACGGAACACGGTCGCGAGGGGAAGCTTGCGGATCGCGCCCTTCGTCTCGGCCTTCTTGAAGGTGTCGGACTCGACGAGCTTGAGCCGCACCCACAGGCCGATGATGACCATCACCGCGGAGAACAGGAACGGGATGCGCCAGCCCCACGCCAGGAACGCCTCGGACTTCAGGGCCGGGTTCTCGGAGTGCGGCAGCAGCCAGTTGATCGTGAGGAAGAGGAAGTTGGCGATGATGAAGCCGAGCGGGGCGCCCAGCTGAGGGAAGGTGCCGTACCAGGCGCGCTTGCCCTTCGGGGCGTTCTCCGTGGCCACCAGCGCCGCGCCGGACCACTCGCCGCCGAGCGCGAAGCCCTGCGCGAGACGCAGGATGAGCAGCAGGAGCGCCGCCCACCAGCCGATCTGCTGGAAGGTCGGCAGCAGCCCGATCACGAAGGTCGCGATGCCCATCGTCAGCAGCGACGCCACCAGCGTGGCCTTGCGGCCGAACTTGTCGCCGAAGTGTCCGAAGACCACGGCGCCGATCGGGCGGGCCACCATCGCGGCGCCGAAGACCGCGAACGAGGAGAGGAGCGAGGTGGTGTCGTTGCCCGTGGGGAAGAACAGCACCGGGAAGACGAGTACGGCCGCCGTGGCATACGCGTAGAAGTCGTAGAACTCGATCGTGGTGCCGACCAGGCTCGCGGTGATGACGCGCGAGCGGGGATTCGCGGGCGCAGTGGCAGTACTCATGACGCTTCTCCGATCAGCCCCGGTCTGCCGGGGACCTGGGCGAGTTTACGCCTTCCTGAGTGTTGCCTGTGTGCGCCGCGACCTGTTCGAGTCGCGCAGACGGCTGCATCTGCGTACCGGATGCAGCCGTCTGCGCGATTCGAGGGTCACTCCTCCGTGGCGCCGAGCGACGGGGAAGGAACGAAAGCGGCCCGGCGCTCGATGAGCTGCTCGAGCTCCAGGACGACGAGGCGATTCGTCCCGGCGACGGTGACGGGGGCGGGCACGTAGAGCGTGCGCTGCGGTCCGTTGCGCCAGTAGCGGCCGAGGAAGAACCCGTTCACGAACGCGTAGCCCTTGCTCCAGCTCGCGGTTTCGAGGAAGAGATCGGCGCGGGCATCCAGCTCGAACTCGGCGGTCCATGCTGTCGGACCATCTCCGGAAGTCGTTGCCTCGGCGTCCGCGACAGCGTCCGTCCCGATCCCCGCGGCGATGGCGGCGACGTCCAGCGGCGTGCAGCGCCATCCGCTCAGCGGTGCCCCGTCGAGGGTGACCGCCCCGATGAGTCCCTTCTCCTCGCCGAGCCGGTGGTCGTAGTTCACCCGCCCCTGGTCCTCCACCAGGATGCTCAGGGTGCGGCCACCGGGGATCCGGATCGCGCGGTCATGGCTGGTGCGGGAGATCGTGCCGACCGCGCGCCCGTCGACGCTGACCCAGCCCAGGTCCCGGAGTTCGTCGACGAGGAGCACCCCGCCGTTGCGGTGGGGGAGGTCGACGTCGTAGCGCATCAACGCGCTCTGGTGTCCGAGCGCATCGAAGGTCTCGGGGTGGGCCGTCGGTTCCGCCGATCCCGCGGTCGTCGTCCAGGCACCTTTGGCGACGAGGGGGACCTCGAGCGCGGGGGCGGGGGTCGCGCTCGCGGGCAGTTCGTCCGGCACGGGCGCATGGCGCGCGATCACGTCGCGGAAAGCGAAGAACTTCTCCGTCGGGTTGCCCGCCTCGTCGAGCGGGGCGTCGTAGTCGTAGGAGGTCACGAGCGGGAGATAGCGTCCCTTGTCGTTCGCGCCGTTCGTGAGTGCGAAGTTCGTGCCGCCGTGGAACATGTAGATGTTGACCGAGGCGCCGGCGGCCAGGAGCGCATCCAGGTCGGCGGCCGTGGTCGCGACGTCCGTCGTGTGGTGCACGCCGCCCCACCAGTCGAACCATCCGTCCCAGAACTCCGAGCACATCAGGGGGCCGGTGGGCTGATGCCGGCGCAGCGTTGCGAGGCGCTCGGTGCTGCGTGAGCCGAAGGACCCGGTCTTGTGCAGCCCGGGGAGGCTCCCGTTCGTCAGCATCCGGTCGACCGGCTGGTCGACGGTCGTCAGCGGCACCGTGATCCCGGCCTCGCGGGTGACCGTGACCAGCGTTTCGAGATACGCCGCGTCCGAGCCGTAGGCTCCGTACTCGTTCTCGATCTGCACGAGCACGACCGGTCCGCCGCGATCGATCTGGCGCGGTGCGACGATGTCGTACACGCGGCGGAGGTACGCGCTCACCTCCACGAGGTACTCCGGCGCCGAGGAACGCAGCCCACCCGTGCCACCGGTGAGCCAGACCGGCAGCCCGCCGTTGTGCCACTCCGCGCAGATGTACGGACCGGGGCGGACGATCGCGTCCAGACCCTCCGCGTGGATCAGGTCGAGGAAGCGCCCGAGATCGTTCCACCCACTCGCGTCCCACTCGCCGCGTCGAGGTTCGTGCGCGTTCCAGGCCACGTATGTCTCGATCGTGTTCAACCCCATCAGCCGGGCTTTGCGGATGCGGTCCTGCCACTGGTCCGGGTGCACGCGGAAGTAGTGGATCGCGCCGGAGATGACCTGGTGCGGTCGTCCGTCGCGGAGGAAGTCGGTGTCGCCGAGGGAGAAGGAGGTCACGAGTCGTGGTGCTTTCGATGAGGCGAGCTGTGCCGATCCCGTGACGGGGGATCCGGGACCGGCACAGCTCGCGGGTATTACTTGTTGACGGTGAAGCCCTGCGCGTTGCCGTACTCGACCAGCGCGTCCTGCCAGGCGGTCAGGCCGTCGTTCAGATCGGTGCCGTTCTGGTACGACTGGCCGACGGTGTCGCCGAAGATGCTGTTGGCGTACACCTGGTAGGGCAGGTAGCTCCAGCCTTCGACGACGTCATCGGCCGCGGCGGCGAGCACCTCGTTGATCTTCTGGCCGCCGAAGTACTCGGGAGCGTCGGAGAGGAACTCCTCGCTGGACAGCTCGGCGGTCGTGGACGGGAACCCGCCGCTTTCGAGGAAGATCGAGATGCTCTCTTCGGAGTTGTTCAGCCACCACAGGAAGCCGGCCGCCAGCTCGGGGTTCTCGCTCTGCGTCGTGACGGCCTGGCCACCACCGCCGTTCTCCGCGCTCGCCGGGGTGCCGTCATACGTCGGCATGGGGGCGACGCGCCAGTCGCCTGCGCCGTCGGGTGCGCCCGAGATGAGGTTTCCGGGCATCCAGGCGCCGATCACGAGGCTGGCGAGGCTGCCGTCGCCGAGGGCACGGAACCACTCGTCGCTCCAGCTGCCGTAGGGCGCGATCAGGTCTTCCTCGACGAGGCGGTTCCAGTTCTCGGTCCACTTCTTCGAGCCCGCGTCCTGCAGGTCGATCGTGACGTCGGTGCCCGAGGTCTCGAACGGCTTTCCGCCGGCCTGCCAGATCATCGAGGTCGCGAAGCCCGCGTCCCCGGCGTCGTTGGTGATGTAGGCGTCGGGGTTCGCTGCGTGGATCTTCTTGGCGGCCTCGTAATACTCGTCCCACGTGGTGGGCACCGTGACACCGGCGGCGTCGAACACGGTCTTGTTGTAGAACAGGGCCATGGGGCCGGAGTCCTGCGGCAGACCGTAGATCGCGTCGCCGTTCGTGACGGAGTTCCAGGTCGAGGCGGTGTAGTCGTCCTCGAAGTCGGCGAACCCGTAGGCCGAGAGGTCGGCGAAGGCGTCGGTGAGGGCGAACTGCGGGAAGGCGTAGTACTCGATCTGTACGACGTCGGGGGCGCCGGAGCCCGCCTTGATCGCGTTCTGCAGCTTGGTGTACTCCTCGTTGTTCGTCCCGGCGTTGACCAGATTGACGGTGACGTTCGGGTACTCCTTCTGGAAGGCCTCGACCTGCGCCTCGGCGGACGGGGTCCAGGACCAGTACGTGATCTCTCCGCCCTTCTCCAGGGCGGCTTCGACGGCGTCGAAGGAGCCGGAGCCCGCATCGGTGCCGGAACCGGAGTCGGTCGTGCCGCCGGTGCTGCAGCCGGCCAGCGCCAGTGCTGCCACGGTTCCGGCGGCGAGCACGGCGAGGCTGCGCCGGGTCGGTGAGGGAAGGTGCTTCATTGCTGTGTCCTTTCGGGAGGTGCGGTCCAGCATCGGATCGCGGGGGTGTTGCAGAAGATGCGGGGAGCTATTGCTTGACGCTTCCCGCGGTGAGACCTGACTGCCAGAAGCGCTGCAGCAGCAGGAAGGCGATGACGATCGGGATGATCGTGAGGAGCGAGCCCATGATCACGAGGTTGTAGATCGGCTGGGATCCTGCGCCGATGGCCTGAGCGCTCCATTGGTTCAGGCCGACGGTCAGGGGGTACCAGGCGGGGTCCGACAGCATGATCAGCGGCAGGAAGTAGTTGTTCCAGGTGGCGACGACCGTGAAGAGCGCGACCGTGACGATGCCCGGGGCGAGAAGCCGCATCGAGATCGTGAAGAACGTCCGGAACTCGCCGGCTCCGTCGATGCGTGCGGCCTCGAGGAGTTCGGTCGGCACCGATTCGGAGGCGAACACCCAGATCAGGTACAGCCCGAACGGGCTGATGAGCGAGGGGATGATCACGGCCCAGGGCGTGTTCGTGAGCCCGAGCTCGCTGAAGAGCAGGAAGGTCGGCACGGCCAGTGCCGTACCCGGCACCGCCACAGCGCCGAGGACCACGGCGAACACTGCGCGCCGCCCGGGGAAGCGGAACTTCGCGAGTCCGTAGCCGGCCATCGTGGCGAGCAGTGTCGCACCGCCGGCGCCGACCACCACGTAGAGCAGGGTGTTGCCCAGCCAGCGGAGGAAGATGCCGTCGCGGTAGGAGAACGTGGCGACGAGGTTGTCGAAGAACGCGAAGTCGTCGGCGAACCAGAGGCCGAAGGAGCTGAAGAGTCCGGCCTGCGTCTTGGTCGAGCTGAAGAGCAGCCACACCAGCGGGACGAGCGTGTACAGCGCGTAGATGACCATCACGATCAGCAGCGTGTTGGACTTGCGGGGCTTCAGCGGATCGTCGCGTCGGCGCGAGGGGCGGGCGAGGGGGAGTGCCATGTCAGCGCACCTCCGATGTCGAGCCGCGCAGCTGCACGACGTAGGCGATGACGGCCGTGATCACGCCCATGATGATGGCGATCGTCGCGGCGTAGTTGAACTGCTGACCGGCGAACGACAGGTTGTACGCGTACATGTTCGGGGTGAAGAACGTGGTGATCACGTTTGGAGCCAGCGGGCGCAGGATGTTGGGCTCGTTGAACAGCTGGAAGCTGCCGATGATCGAGAAGATCGTCGCGATCACGAGCGCCCCGCGCACGGAGGGGATCTTGATGGAGAAGATCGTGCGCCAGGCGCCCGCGCCGTCCAGGGCGGCCGCCTCGTACATGTCGGTCGGGATGGTCTTGAGCGAGGAGTAGAAGATCAGCATGTTGTAGCCGACGAACTCCCAGGTGACGATGTTGCCGATCGAGACGAGCATCCATTCCTTGGCGAACGGCGTGATCGCGTCGATGCCGAGGAAGTCGTTGATGTTGCTGGTGAGGCCGAACTGGTCGCCGTAGATGTAGCCCCACATGAGGACCGCGACGACGGCGGGAACCGCGTAGGGGAGGAAGATCAGGATGCGGAAGAACGACGCTCCGCGCAGGCGTGCGCTGTCCAGGGCGAGGGCGGCGCCGAGCGCGAGGAGGAGCATGATCGGCACCTGCACCACCAGGAAGATGAGCACGCGGCCGAACGCCTCCCAGAACTGCGGGTCGGTGAGCGCGCGGACGTAGTTGTCCAGGCCGACGAAGGCGGTTCCGCCGATCAGCTTCTCCTGGAAGAAGCTGAGATACAGCGCGTAGGCGAGCGGTGTCAGGAACACCAGGGCGAACACGACCATGAACGGGCCGACGAAGGACCAGCCCTTCCAATCGCGCCTGTCGCGCCGTCGGACGCCGGGGGCGCCCAGGGGTGCGGGGATTTCAGTCGTCATCGACGAGTCCTTCTTACGATCCGGGCGCTTGCTGCGCCGTGTGTCAACGTCAACATATTCGATGGACTGCTAGTGTGTCAACGTCAACACATGAGGGGATGGGTGATCGTGAGCCCAGAGCATCCGACCGAGACGTCGACGCGTCGTCGTGAGCCCTCCATGGAGGACGTCGCCCGGGAGGCCGGAGTCTCAGGACAGACCGTGTCCCGCGTCGTGAACGCCCGGGGCTACGTCGGTGCGACCACCCGTGAGCGCGTCGAAGCCGCGATGCACCGTCTCGGCTACCGGCCCAACAGCGCGGCGCGTGCTCTGCGATCAGGACGCTTCCGCACCATCGGCGTCGTGATGTTCTCGTTCAGCTCGTACGGAAATCAGCGCACGCTCGACGCGATCGCGGTGCGCGCCGCCCAGCTCGGCTATGCCCTCACCCTCATCCCGGTGGAGTCGAGTGCCGGTGAGACCGTGGCCGGTGCGTTCCGGAGGCTCGAAGAGCATGCCGTCGACGGCATCATCATCGTGATCGAGGCGCACCAGCTCGACGAGGCCGACATCGAGATCCCCGAGGCCCTCCCCGTCGTGTTCGTCGACTCGAACCGCGGTGAGACCCATCCGTTCGTCGACACGGATCAGGCGCAGGGTGCCCGCTTGGCGACCGAGCACCTCCTCGAACTCGGCCACGAGACCGTCTGGCACGTCGCCGGTCCCGCCCGTTCCTACTCCGCGGAGCGACGCAGGGAGGCCTGGAGGGAGACGCTGGAGCAGCACGGGCGTCGCGTGCCGGAGCCGCTGCCGGGGGACTGGTCCGCCGCTTCGGGTTACGAAGCCGGTGTCGAACTGCGCGAGCGCGCCGAGGTCACGGCCGTCTTCGCCGCGAACGACCAGATGGCGATCGGTGTGTTGCGGGCCTTTCGCGAAGTCGGCCGCGAGGTGCCGGGCGACGTCAGCATCGTCGGTTTCGACGGCCTGCCCGACGCTGCACAGCTGTGGCCGCCCCTGACCACCGTGCAGCAGCATCCGGAACGCGTGGGAGCTCTCGCGGTGGACGCGCTGCTCGCCGAGCTCGACGGCACCGGACGTCAGCAGACGCCGCTCGTGAGCTGCGAACTCATCGTGCGCGCGAGCACGGCACCTCCGCGGAAGCGCTGAGCAGAGGAGCCGGTCAGCGCCAGATGACGGCGAGACCCGCGTTCAGGAGCGCCAGGATGCCGATCAGCCAGAACACGGCGGGCGGCACGGCGGCGCCGCGCTTCTGACGGGCGGAGCCGATGCCGAGCAGGGCGCCGATGATCAGCAGCACGACCAGCTTGACGCCGATCTTGACGTAGTTGAGCTCGTACTCGATACCCCACGGTGCGGCGAGAGCGAGGCCGGCGACACCGGCGATGGCGAGGCCGTAGTCCATGATCTTCGTGATCTGGCGCTTGCCCCCGAATGCCTGCGCCGCCCAGGCGCCGAAGAGCACGGCGAATCCGATGAGGTGGACGAACAGCACGATGTGGCGGAGGGTCTCCATGCCTTCACCGTACGAGTGCGGCGCCCTTCTGCGCTAGCAAGGGCAGGCTGACCTCAGGCACGGGCAATCGACGTGCGCCTGTGTTCACCTGTCGGGAGATTGCACGGATGTCGGGCGGAAACGTCGGTCTCGCCCCTTCGCCCGGTCATTCTCCCGACAGGTGCACGCGCCCGCCTCAGCCGCGCAGCTCCCGGGTCACGAGGGCGGTGCGCAGGGCAGCGTCCGCGGCTTCGGCGCCCTTGTCCTCCTTCGAGCCGTCGAGGCCCGCGCGGTCGAGTCCCTGCTGCTCGTCGTCGAGGGTCAGCACACCGAACCCGACCGGCTTGCCGGCATCGAGCGCGACCCGGGTGAGGCCGTCGGTGGTCGCCGCCGACACGTACTCGAAGTGAGGGGTCCCGCCGCGGATGATGACGCCCAGCGCGACGACCGCATCCGCACCACCGGCGAAGGCCGCCTGCGCAGCGATCGCGAGCTCGAAGGATCCGGGCACGCGTACCAGTCGGTGCGTGGCCTGCGCTGCCGACAGCACACGCTCGGCTCCGGCGATCAGGCCGTTCGAGATCGTCTCGTGCCAGGTGCCGGCCACGATCACGACATTCAGTCCCCGCCCGTCGATGTTGCCGGTCTCGGGTGCTCCTGCGCCGCTCATTTCTCGTCCTCTCCTTTGGCGAGAGCTTCTGCGAGCTCTGCTTCGCCGATGATGTGACCCATCCGGTCACGCTTGGTCTCCAGGTACTGGTGGTTGTTGGGTCCGACGCCGACGATCAGCGGTACCTGCTCGACGACGTCGAGGCCGAGTTCGCGCAGCTGTGCGACCTTGTCGGTGTTGTTCGTCAGGAGGCGCACCTTCGACACACCCAGGTCGGCGAGGATCCCGGCCGCTGCCGCGTAGTCACGGGCGTCGGCGGGCAGACCCAGCGCGAGGTTGGCGTCGACCGTGTCGAGCCCCTCTTCCTGCAGGCTGTACGCGCGCAGCTTGTTGATGAGCCCGATCCCGCGCCCCTCGTGCCCGCGCATGTAGATGACGACGCCGCTCTCCTTCTCGATCGCGTCGAGGGCGGAGTCGAGCTGCGGACCGCACTCGCACTTCAGCGACCCGAACGCCTCACCCGTCAGGCATTCGGAGTGCACCCGCACGAGCGCCGTCTCGCCGGGCTCACCGGAGACGACGGCGATGTGATCGGTGCCGGTGATGCGGTCCTTGTACGCCAGGAATCGGAAGCTGCCGTGGGTCGTCGGCACCGTGGCGTCGGCGCGCAGGCTCACACGACGACCGCGGTGCGCGCTCGGCGTCGCGCCGTCGGGGTCGATCTCGTTGAGGTGGTCGATGAGCTGTTCGATCGTGATGACCGGCACCCCGTCGCGGGCGCCGAGTTCGATCAGGCCCGGAAGGCGCATCATGCTGCCGTCCTCCGCGACGACCTCGGCGATCGCTCCGACGGGGCGGAGCCCGGCCAGCTTCATCAGCTCGACAGCGGCCTCGGTGTGCCCGCTGCGCTCGCGCACGCCGCCGTCCACGGCGCGGAGCGGCAGGACGTGTCCGGGGCGGATGATGCTGGTCGACGTCGACTCCGGATCCGACAGCACGTTCAGGGTGTGTGCGCGATCATGCGCGCTGATGCCGGTCGTGACGCCCTGGGCGGCGTCGACGCTCACGGTGTACGCGGTGGAGCGGGCGTCTTCGCTGGCGGCGACCATCGGCGGCAGGTTCAGGTGATCGGCGAGGTCGGCGGGCATCGGGGCGCAGATGAATCCGGACGACCAGCGCACGGTCCATGCCACCCACTCGGGGGTCGCGAGCTCTGCCGAGAGGATGACATCGCCTTCGTTCTCACGGTTCTCGTCGTCGGCGACGAGAACGGGTCGCCCGGCGCGCAGTGCGTCCAGGGCCTCGGCGATCGTGGAAAGGCTCATCGTGAGCCTCCTTCCGGTGCGGCGCGGAACGCGAGCAAGCGCTCGACGTGCCGGGCGAGGATGTCGGTCTCCAGGTTCACGCGGTCCCCGACGGCGCGGACGCCGAGGGTGGTCGCGGCCAGGGTCTCCGGGATCAGTGAGATCTCGAACCACGGGGAGGGGGCGGCGGGGGCACTGACGGCGCTGACGGTCAACGAAGTGCCGTCGACCGAGATCGACCCCTTGTCGACGACCAGCGGCGCGAGGTCGGCGGGGAGGCTGATGCGCAGCACGCTCCACTCGACCCCCGGCCGCACCGCGAGCACGTCGCCGGTGCCGTCGACATGGCCCTGGACGATGTGACCGCCGAGCCGGGCGCCGACGGGCATGGCCTTCTCGATGTTCACCCGGGTGCCGACCGTCGCCGACCCGATGGCCGAGACGTCGAGCGTCTGCTTCATCACGTCGGCGTCGAAGGTGTCCGCTGTCGAGCCGACCACGGTCAGGCAGACTCCCGAGACGGCGATCGACTCGCCGTGGACGGCATCCGCGGCGGCTCGGGGGGCGCGCACGGTCAGGCGCCAGCCGTCTCCGGACGGGGCGATCGCGGTGATCTCGCCCATCTCCTCGATGATTCCGGTGAACATCAGGCGGCTCCTTCGTGCTGCGGGTCGGTCTCTTCCGCGGGGTGTGCGATGGCGAGGAGGTCGCCCCCGAGGGGCACCCACTCGTCGATGGTGAGGCGCCGGGCCTCGGTGAGGGAACCGACCCCGATGTCGGTCAGCGCGAGTCGCCGGCCGCCGAGCAGCACGGGCGCGACGTACGCGAGGATGCGGTCGGCGAACCCGGCCGCGAGGAAAGCGCTGGCGAGGGTCGGGCCCCCTTCGACGAACAGGCTCTGCACACCACGGGAGTGCAGATCGGCCAGGACCGCGTGCAGATCATGGGTGTCGAAGAACAGCGGCGTGTGGGGATGCCGACGCACCATGGCATCGTCCGGAGTGACCCGCGCGCCGATGACCACCGGGATCGGCTGGTGGGGCAGCAGGGCGTCGCCGTCGCGGGCGGTGAGAGAGGGGTCGTCGGCGAGCACGGTGCCGGTGCCGACCGCGATGGCGTCGGCCTCTGCACGGCGTCGGTGCACATCGGCGCGCGCCTCCGGGCCCGTGATCCACATGCTCGAACCGTCGTCCGCAGCGGCGCGCCCGTCCAGACTCTGCGCCCACTTGACCGTGACGTGCGGGCGTCCGAGCCGCTGCGCGGTGAGCCACCCGTCGATCACGGCGTGCGCGGCCTCGGCCTGTTCTCCCGACTCGACGTCGACACCGGACGCACGCAGCCGATCGGCCCCGCCACCGGAGACGGCGCCCGGGTCGTCGAGTGCGTAGACGACGCGGGCGATGCCGGCCTCGATCAGCGCGACGGCGCACGGACCCGTGCGGCCGGTGTGGTTGCAGGGTTCCAGGGTGACGACGGCCGTGGCGCCGCGGGCCTCGAGGGGGTCGAGCTTCGAGAGCGCGTCGACCTCGGCGTGCGGGGTGCCGGCACCCCGGTGCCACCCCTCGGCGAGCACCCTGCCTTCGGGGGAGAGGATGACCGCGCCCACCTGCGGGTTCGCCCCTCGTGGTCCGCGGGCGGCGAGGTGGAGCGCGCGAACCATCGCGTCGCGCTCTGCCGCGTTCACTGCCATCCGTCGTCCTCCTCTGAGGCTCCGGGGGTCGGAGGGATGGCGGAACGGACGCACGGATGCGTCTCGTGCTGCCTCCCTTCCGGACTAGCGAAGTCTCCCTCGCATCACCGTCGGTCCCGGAGTTCCACCGGATCGGCATCCCGATCTCTCGAGACGCTCGCGGACTGTCACCGCCGGTTCGGATTCTCACCGACCCCGGAGCACGTTGTTGCTCTGAGTGTACTCAACGCGCCTGCACGCATTTCATTCCACGACAGGGACCTTGTCATTCCACGACAGGGACCTTCCCCCGCCGCTCGCCACCGCCGTCACTTGAGCAGCCGCGAGAGCCGCCGGTCGGCGAGCACTTTGCCGCCGGTCTGGCAGGTGGGGCAGTACTCGAGCGAACGGTCGGCGAAGAAGACGCTGCGCACCGTGTCGCCGCATACCGGGCAGGCCTCTCCGCGGCGGGCGTGCACCTGCATCCCGCGGCGCTTGGCGTCTTTCAGATCGGCCGGCGGCTTGCCGGACGCTTCGGCGACCGCTTCCGTCAGCGTCTCGCGCAGGGCGGCGAACAAGCGGTCGATCTCGGCATCGTCCAGCTTTCCGGCGATCGCATACGGCGACATGCGCGCGGCGTGCAGGATCTCGTCGGAGTACGCGTTGCCGATGCCCGCGATCACCGCTTGGTCGCGCAGCAGCCCCTTGATCTGCATCCGGCGCTCATCCAGCAGCGCCGCGAACGCCTCTCTGGTGAACGCGGGGTCGAGAGGGTCGGGCCCGAGCCGCGCGATGCCGGGGACCTCCTGCGGGTCGCGGACCACGGAGACCGCGAGCGACTTCTTCGTCCCGGCCTCCGTGAGATCGAAGCCGCTGCCGTCGTCGAGTGCGATGCGCAGCGCGATGGGGGACTTGCCCGGCTTGAGGAGCGTGGTCGGCAGCGCGTCGTACCACCGGAGCCACCCCGCCTTCGCGAGGTGGAACACGAGGTGCAGGTCGTCGCCGCACGAGAGAACCACGAATTTGCCGAGGCGAGCGCAGGCCGTGATCGTGCGTCCCTGCAGCGCAGTGATCGGTGGGTCGTAGGTCTTGAGCGCGGCGATGGCGGCGACGGTCGCCCGCGTGATCGTCCGCCCCACGGCGCGCTCGTCGAGGAAGGTGGTCAGGCCCTGGACTTCCGGCATCTCCGGCATGCGTTCATCCTGTCACCGGCCGCCGACACTGTCACCCGGCGGGCGGCCCTCAGAGCACCGGCCAGTCCACCGGGGTGCGGTCGTCGTCGGGCAGCAGCCCCGCGATCCACCCGTCGTCACGGCCGCGCTGGCTGGTCAGCGCCTGGCGCTGCAGACCTTCGTAGCGGAAGCCGAGAGCGCGCGCGGCCCGTGCGGAAGGGACGTTCCCCACCACGGCCTGCCACCGGATGCGGGCGAGGCCGAGGTCGGTGAACCCCCAGTCGATCACGGCATGGGCCGCTTCGACGAGGTAGCCCTTGCCGCGCGCGGAGACCTCGACCCAGTAGCCGAGTTCGGCCGTCGCGCCCGTGAAGTGCTCGGTCCTGTTGTGGAGACCGATCATGCCCACGAGCCCGCCGTCCGCGTAGACGCCCCAGACGGCCTCTGTTCCCGCGTTCCAGTGCTCGGTCACCAGGCGCACGAATGCCTCCGCATCCTCGCGCGAGTACGGGCTCGGCACCGTGGTCCAGCGGGGGAGTTCGGGGTCCTGGCACGCGTCGGTGATGGCATCGACGTCGGCATCCGTCGGAGCATGAAGGACGAGACGTTCGGTGGTCAGCACGACGGATTCCATCCCGACAGCCTACGCAGGTGAGCGCTCGTCGTCGGACGGCGGCGGGAGTGTCCGTGGGCGCGACTAGTCTTGTCCGGTGACTGTTCCGGGGATTCTGCGCGCCTTGGAAGAGGCGTCTCTGTACCGCGACGCCCTCAGCTGGGCGCGCACCGACGCCGACCTCGGCCTGGTCGACGGGCTCGACGCGCCGACTCTGGCCGGCTTGCTGGCTCGACGGACCGCGGCGGGACATCCGGCCGCTCTTCTCGCGGTCGTGCCCACCGGTCGGCGGGCGGAGAGTCTGGCGCTGGCGATGCACGCCTACATGCCCGATGCCGACATCCTCACGTTCCCCGCGTGGGAGACGCTCCCGCACGAGCGCCTCAGCCCGAGCCCCGACACGGTGGGTCAGCGGCTGCAGACGCTGCGTCGGATCGCGGAGTGGTCGGGCGACCACCCGTTGATCGTGGTCGCGTCCGTCCGCGCCGCGCTGCAGCCGATCGCAGGGAACCTCGGCGAGATCGCGCCGCTCGAGCTCCTGGTCGGCAGTCGGGGTCACGAACTCGACCGCGTGGTGGAGCAGCTCGTCGAGCGGGCGTACTCGCGCGTCGACATGGTGTCGCGGCGCGGGGAGTTCGCGGTGCGCGGGGGCATCCTCGACGTGTTCCCGCCCACGTCCGAGCATCCCTACCGCGTGGAGTTCTTCGGCGACGAGATCGATCAGATCCGGGCCTTCTCGGTGGCCGACCAACGTTCGCTTCCGGGCGATGTCCCGAGCGTCGACCTTCCTCCGACCCGTGAACTGCTGCTCACGGCCGACGTCCGCGAACGCGCCCGGGCGCTGATCGGCGGTTTCCCTGCGATCTCCGGCATGCTCGAGAAGATGGCCGAGGGTATCCCGGTCGAGGGGATGGAGTCGCTGCTCCCCGCCGTCGCCGGACCCTTGAAGTCGTTGGCCGAGTACCTGCCGGCCGGGAGCGCGACGGCGGTCATCGATCCCGAGCGCGCGAGCGCACGTGCCATCACCCTGGGCGACACGAACCGCGAGTTCCTCGACGCCGCCTGGAGCGCGGCCACCTCCGGCGCTTCCGCGCCCATCGATCTGGGGGCCGGGGATTTCCTGACGATCGCCGAGCTCCGGGAGGTCGTACGCGACCGCGGCGGCGTGTGGTGGCGGCTCAGCCCGTTCGGCGCCGGCCTCGGCGAGGGCGAGGTGGAGGCGACCAACCTCGGCGCCGCCGTCATCCCCTCCTTCCACGGCAACGTCGACGGGGCCATCTCCTTCGTCGAGGCGAAGGTGACCGACGGATGGCGCGTGGTCGTGATCGCCGCCGGTCACGGACTGGTCGATCGTGCACGCGACGTCCTCGCAGACCGGGGCCTGGCCGCTCGCGTGCTCGAGACGCTCGACGAGGCGCCGGAGCCCGGTGTCGCGACACTCGTCACCGGTTCGGTCGAAGCGGGCTTCCAGGTCGAGGAGGCGAAGCTCGCGGTCCTCACCGACAACGAGTTCTACGGCCGCACGATCGGCGGCGACCAGCGCGTCGTCAAGAAGCTCGCCTCCCGCCGCAAGAACGTCGTCGATCCGCTCCAGCTCAAGCAGGGCGACTTCGTCGTGCACGCCACGCACGGCATCGGCCGGTTCATCGAGATGACGCAGCGGGAGGTGTCGACCGGGGGGCGCAACGCCGCCAAGTCGGTCCGCGACTACCTCGTGCTCGAGTACGCACCGTCCAAACGCGGCTACCCGGGCGACAAGCTCTTCGTGCCGACCGACCAGCTCGACCTGCTCTCGAAGTACGTCGGCGGCGAAGCGCCCACGCTCTCGAAGATGGGCGGAAGCGACTGGTCGCAGGCCAAGGGCAAGGCGCGCAAGGCAGTCCGCGACATCGCCGTCGAGCTCGTGAAGCTCTACTCCGCGCGCATGAGCGCCAAGGGCCACGCCTTCGGTCCGGACACGCCGTGGCAGCGCGAGCTGGAGGAGGCGTTCCCGTTCGCCGAGACGCAGGACCAGCTGCAGACCATCGACGAGATCAAGGCCGACATGGAGCGGCCGATCCCGATGGACCGACTGCTCTCGGGGGATGTCGGCTTCGGCAAGACCGAGGTCGCCGTCCGTGCCGCGTTCAAGGCGATCCAGGACGGCAAGCAGGTCGCGATGCTCGTGCCCACCACGCTTCTCGTGAAGCAGCACCTCGAGACCTTCACCGAGCGCTTCGCCGGGTTCCCGGTCAAGGTGCGGCCGTTGTCGCGCTTCCAGACCGACAAGGAAGCCCGGCTCACCCTCCAGGGGCTGTTGGAGGGCTCGGTCGACATGGTGATCGGCACCCACCGCATCCTCACCGATCAGGTGATGTTCAAGGATCTCGGCCTCATGATCATCGACGAGGAGCAGCGGTTCGGGGTCGAGCACAAGGACTCGCTCAAGAAGATGAAGACCAACGTCGACATCCTCGCCATGAGTGCCACCCCCATCCCGCGCACGCTCGAGATGGCGGTCACGGGCATCCGGGAGATGTCGACGCTGGCGACTCCGCCCGAGGACCGTCATCCGATCCTCTCGTTCGTCGGTCCCCGCAGCGACAAGCAGATGGCCGCCGCGATCCGACGTGAGATCCTGCGCGAGGGGCAGATCTTCTTCGTGCACAACCGCGTGCAGTCCATCCAGCGCGTGGCGAGCGAGCTCGCCGAACTCGTGCCGGAGGCCCGCATCGCCGTCGCCCACGGACAGATGGGCGAGCACCAGCTCGAACAGGTCGTCGACGACTTCTGGGAGCGCAAGTTCGACGTCCTCGTCTCGACGACCATCATCGAGACCGGCCTCGACATCGCCAACGCGAACACGATCATCATCGACCGCGCCGACAAGTACGGGCTCAGCCAGCTACACCAGCTTCGAGGTCGTGTCGGACGAGGGCGCGAGCGCGCGTACGCGTACTTCCTCTACGACGAGACCAAGCCGCTCTCCGAGACCGCGGCAGACCGTCTGCAGACGATCGCGGTCAACAACGACCTCGGCTCCGGCATGCAGGTCGCGCTGAAGGACCTCGAACTGCGGGGGGCGGGCAACCTCCTCGGTGCCGAGCAGGCCGGACACATCGCCGGCGTCGGATTCGACCTGTACCTGCGCATGATCGGCGAGGCCGTGGCGACCTTCCGCGGCGACGAGGTCGAGACCGGACAGGAGCTGCGACTGGAGTTGCCGCTCGATGCGCGCATCCCCGAGTACTACATCGACAGCGAGCGTCTGCGACTCGAGGCCTATCAGAAGCTCTCGGCGGCCTCGGCGGCGACGGCGAAGGACGAGGCCATCGACCTCGTGATCGAGGAGCTCGTCGACCGCTACGGCACACCGCCGGAAGAGGTGGAGGGCCTGGTCGCGGTCTCGCGTCTGCGGCGCCGTGCCGCCCGCGTCGGGCTCACGGATGTGGTCGTGATGGGGTCGAACCTGCGCATCGCGCCCGCACGCCTCGAAGACTCGATCAAGGTGCGGTTGCAGCGGCTGTATCCGAAGGCGAAGCTCGTGGCCGGGGGAGAGGCGCTGGTCGTGCCGATGCCCATGGTTCCCGCAGCGGTCGGCGTCGGTCTCGAGCCGCTGCCCGATGCACAGTTGCTCGAGTGGGTCGGACAGCTGTTCACCGCGATCTTCCCCGAGCCGGTCGCGGCCGAGTAGCGCGCGGCGACCGGCGACGGTACTAGTCTGGCCGCATGTTGTACGAGCACCTCGGGGCTCGGCCCCGCATCCATGACACCGCCGTCATCGCCCCCACCGCCGTCGTCTCGGGCGACGTGGAGATCGGGCCGGGCTGCCAGGTGCTGCACGGCGCCGTGATCACGGCCGAAGGAGGAGCGATCACCCTCGGCGAGCACGTGATCGTGATGGAGAACGCGCTCATCCGGGCGACCGCCGCGAACGCGGTGCACATCGGCGCGCACACCCTGATCGGCACACTGTCGAGCATCGCGGGCGCGACCGTGGGTGAGGAGACGTTCCTCGCCTCGGGGTCGCGTCTGTTCAACGGTTCCCTGGTGGGGGCGCGCTGCGAGGTGCGCGTCAACGCGATCGTCCTCCGTCGCGCCGTCCTGCCCGAAGGCACGGTGGTCCCGATCGGCTGGGTGGCGGTCGGTGATCCGGTGCAGCTCTTCTCGCCGGACCGTGAGGACGACATCGCGGCCGCCCAGCCCGACCTCGACTTCCCCGGGCACGTCTTCGGCGTCGACCGGGACACCCCCGACCTGATGGTGCAGCTCACCGAGCGCTACGGCAGCTCCCTCGCGCGGCATGCGCAGGACGTGCATCTCGACGACGCACACCGCCGCCCCCACCGTTCCTGACCGCCGGCGCGGTCCCTCACGAGCCCTTCCCGTCGCGATATGTCAGCCGAAATCAGCCGAAACGGTGACATATCGCGACCGGAACGGAGGGTGCGAGGGATCAGATGACGCCCTGGGCGAGCATCGCGGCGGCGACGCGCTCGAAGCCCGCGATGTTGGCACCGGCCACGTAGTCACCTGCGACACCGTGACGCTCCGCGGCGTCGAACGCGGCATCGTGGATGTCCGCCATGATCTCGCGCAGCTTGTTCTCGCTTTCCCCGAAGCTCCAGCGCTGGCGCGACGCGTTCTGGCTCATCTCGAGGGCCGAGGTCGCGACACCGCCCGCGTTGGCGGCCTTGCCGGGGGCGAACAGCACGCCCGCCTTCTGGAACGCGTCGACGGCATCCGGCACACACGGCATGTTCGCGCCTTCGGACACCACGCGCACGCCGTTGGCGATCAGCGCTTCGGCGTCGGACAGACTGACCTCGTTCTGCGTGGCCGAGGGCACCGCGATGTCGACCGGGACCTCCCAGACGCTGCCGCCCTCGATGAAGCGTGCGCTCGGGCGACGGTTGGCGTACTCGACGATGCGGGCGCGCTCGACCTCCTTGAGCTGACGGAGCAGGTCGACGTCGATGCCGGCGTCGTCGACGACGTAGCCGGAGGAGTCGGAGGCGGTCACCGGGGTCGCGCCGAGCTGCGTGGCCTTCTGGATCGCGTAGATCGCGACGTTGCCGGAGCCCGAGATGCCCACGCGCTTGCCGGCGAGGGAGTCGTTGTGCACAGCGAGCATCTCCTGGGCGAAGAACACCGCGCCGTATCCGGTCGCCTCTGTGCGCACCTCCGCGCCGCCCCACCCGGTGCCCTTGCCGGTGAACATGCCCGACTCGTGGCGGTTGGTGATCTTGCGGTACTGGCCGAACAGGTAGCCGATCTCGCGGCCGCCCACCCCGATGTCGCCGGCGGGGACGTCGGTGTGCTCTCCGAGGTGACGGTAGAGCTCGTTCATGAACGACTGGCAGAAGCGCATGACCTCGGCGTCGGACTTGCCGTGCGGGTCGAAGTCGGATCCGCCCTTGCCGCCGCCGATGCCCTGACCGGTGAGCGCGTTCTTGAAGATCTGCTCGAATCCGAGGAACTTGATGATCGACAGGTCGACCGAGGGGTGGAACCGGAGCCCACCCTTGTACGGGCCGAGCACCGAGGAGAACTGCACGCGGTAGCCCCGGTTGACCTGCAGCTTTCCGGAGTCGTCGACCCACGGCACGCGGAACAGGATCTGACGCTCGGGCTCGACGAGCCGTTCCAGGATGCCGCCCTCGACGTATTCCGGGTGCTGCTCCAGGACCGGCGCGATCGAGTGCAGCACTTCGTGGACGGCCTGCTGGAACTCCGGCTCATGCGGGCTGCGGGCGAGCACCGTGTCGAAGACGGGCTGCACGGCGGGGGCGAGCGGGTGGAAGGCGACGGGAGTCGTAGCGGTCACGCGGAAGGGGCTTTCTGGTGGGGGATGGTGGTGCAGGCGATCGTGTCGCGTGAGGCTTCGCCGGATCAGGCGCGAGATTTCACTCTAGCGGCGGTCCATCGTGGGCGACGCACGCGGCAGGCGGGCTGCCGGTCACCCGGTGTTCTGCAGGCCCGCGGCGACTCCACTCACCGAGAGCAGGAGCAGTCGCTGCTGTTCGGCGTCGGCTCCCGAGCCCGTCGGCTCCTCGTCCGCGGAGCGCAGCGCCCGCAGTGCACGCAACTGCAGGAGCGAGAGCGCATCCACATAGGGGCTGCGCAGCTGCACGGCGCGTTGCAGGACCGGCTTGTTCTCCAGGAGGCTGTCGCCCCCGGTGAGCCGGATCACCCAGCGCCGCGTGGTCGCCAGCTCATCGAGGACGAGCTGAGCGAGGTCGTCACGGTCGCCGAGGGCCAGATACTCCCGGGCGATGCGCTCATCCGTCTTGGCCAGGCTCATCGCCACGTTGTCGATCATCGTGTGCAGCAGCGGCCACTCGCGATACGCCTCGGCAAGGAGCTCCTCATCGCCGACGGCGTCCAGTGCGGTGCCGAGCCCGAACCAGCCCGCGAGGTTGATGCGCGCCTGCGTCCACGCGAACACCCACGGGATCGCCCGCAGATCTTCCAGCGACTCGACCGAGAGTCCTCGGCGTGCGGGGCGGGACCCGAGTGCGAGCAGGCCGATCTCCTCGAGCGGCGTCACGGTGGCGAACCACGGGGCGAAGCCCTCCGCCTTCACGAGTGAGAAGAAGCGCTCCCGTGAAGCGGCGTCCATGATCGAGGCGATCTCGGCGTAGCGCTCGGCGGCGCGGCTGGTGCGCGCTTCCTCCGTGGGGGAGGACGCCAGCAACGTCGCGGCGGCGACCTGGTCGATGTGCCGCATCGCGATGGCGGGCTCGCCGTAGCGCGCGAAGATGACCTCGCCCTGCTCGGTGAGCTTGAACCGACCGTCCACCGAGTGCGGCGGCTGCGCGAGGATGGCGGAGTTCGCAGGCCCTCCACCACGGCCGAGGGCGCCGCCGCGACCGTGGAAGAGCGTCAGGACGATGCCGGATTCCTGCGCCCAGCGGGCGATCTTCTCCTGCGCCTCGTACAGGGCCAGGTTCGCGGCGACCGGACCGACGTCCTTGGACGAGTCCGAGTAGCCGAGCATGACTTCGAGGCGGTTGCCCGTGGCGGCCATGCGTTCGCGGAACTCCGGGAACGTCACGACTTCGGCGAGGATGCCCGGCGCGGCCTGAAGGTCGGCGAACGTCTCGAACAGCGGGACCACGTCGAGCACCGGGGCGTCGTCGCCCAGGGCGTACCGCGCGAGGCGATGCACGTTGGCGAGATCAGAGGCGGCCTGGGTGAACGAGACGACGTAGCGCCCTGCGGCCCGCACACCGCGATCGCGCTGGATGTCCGCGATCGCGCGGAAGACCTCCAGCACCTCCTCGGTCTGGGCGCTGAGAGCCTCGCCGGCGTCCAGCTCGGCCAGCGCCTTCGCGTGCACCTGCGAGTGCTGACGCACCTCGAGCTCGGTCAGGTGGAAGCCGTAGGTCTCGACCTGCCAGATCAGGTGCTGCACGCCGCCGAATGCGTGACGCTTCGCGCCGGCATCCGCGAGCGACGACTGCACGGCCCGCAGATCGGCGAGCAGCTCTTCGGGGCGGGCGTAGGCCCGTGCACCATCGCCCTGACGGGTGGCGGCGATGCGGCGCGACATCACCAGCAGCACGCGACGGTGGGGCTCGTCCGGCGAGCGGGTCGCGAGTTCCGCGGCCAGCTCGGGGTCTCCGGCCGCGAATCGGTCCCACAGGGCCGTGACGTCGGCGCTCGGCGGGGTGTCGTCCGCCGAGAGCGTGAGTGCACGACCGATCCGCTCGAGCGCGCGCTCGAGGCCGCGCAGCACATGGTCGGCGGCGATCTGCGAGGCTTCGCGGGTCACGGAGGCGGTGACGAACGGGTTGCCGTCCCGATCGCCGCCCACCCACGAGCCGATCCGCACGAACGCGGGCACGACCGGGGCACTGGCGCCGGATTCCTCGCCGCGGAGGGCGTCATCGATGCGGCGATAGACGTGCGGCACGGTCGTGAACAGCGTCTCGTCGAACACGCCCATCACGGTGCGGACCTCGTCGGTCGGGGACGGCTTCTGCGACCGCAGGGGAGCCGTGCGCCAGAGCGTGTCGATCTCCTCCAGCATGCGTCGGCGAGCACGGTGCTCCTCCGAGCCGCCCTCGCTCGCTGCGTCGTGCTGCGTGAGGAGTTCGGACAGGCGACGGATGCTCGACGAGACCGCGCGGCGGCGGGCCTCGGTCGGATGCGCGGTGAAGACCGGGTGGAAGCGCAGGCCCTCCAGGCGCCGGCGCGCCTCGTCGTCGCCGACCTCGGTCCGCAGTCGCGCGTATGCGGTCGCGACGGTGTCGGCGGCGTCCTCGCGTCCCGGCTGCCCTGCGCGCTCGCGCAGCACGCGCACGCGTTGGTGCTCCTCGGCGAGGTTCACCAGGTGGAAGTAGCAGGTGAACGCGCGCGCGACCTCGTCGGCGCGGGCGACCGTGAACGACTCGGCGATCGCCGCGGCGCGTTCGAATGCGTCGGGGGTCTCCTGGTCGTAGGCCTGGATCGTGGCGAGCCGGAGGCGTTCGACGTCTTCGAAGAGTCCGTCGCCGCCGGCTTCGCGCAGTACCTGCCCGAGCAGCTGCCCGAGCATCCTGACGTCGGTGCGCATGGCATCGGGGATGCCGCGGCCGGCTTCGAAACGGCCGATCACGCGGACCGCCTCGGTGTTCGTGGGTTCGGAGAAGGAGTGTGCGGGGGTCACACTTCGAGAGTATCCCGCACGCCGAGGGTGTTCTGCACGCATGACGGACGCCGGACGGACGCCTGACCGCGGAGCGCGGATCGCGGAAGGCACGGGGACCGCGGGGTGATCCGGGACCATACGATGGGACGGATGCGCATCTCAGCGAACCCCCTCCGCGGGCAGCAGTTCCCCGCCGTCCTCCTCCTCCTCGCGGCCGGTCTCGGCTTGTTGCTCGCGAATCTGCCCACGCACGATCCGTTGGCCGCCTTCCTCGACTTCCACATCGCGGTGCCGGGGACCGACCTCGACCTGTCGATCGAGCACTGGGTGTCGGACGGACTCCTCGCGGTCTTCTTCCTCGTGGTCGCCATCGAGCTGCGCCACGAACTCACCCACGGCGAGCTCGATTCCCTGCGCAAGGCCGTGCAGCCCGCGATCGCGGCGACCGGCGGTGTCCTGGTCCCGATCGCGGTGTACCTGCTGATCGCCGGGGGAGACAGCTCGACGTCTTCGGGGTGGCCCATTCCGACCGCGACCGACATCGCTTTCGCCCTCGGTGTGCTGGCGATGTTCGGGAAGGGTCTGCCGTCTCGTGTGCGCGTCTTCCTGCTCGCCCTCGCGATCCTCGACGACATCATCGGCATCATCTTCATCGCGGTCCTCTTCGCCGGCGACGTGCAGTGGCTGCTGCTCGGCCTCGCGGTCGTGGGGGTCGCCGTGTTCTGGGCCCTCAGCCGCTTCCTGCATGCGAAGGGGCACCCGCTGATCGCCGTCGCGATGGTCGTGGTCGGTGTCGTGACGTGGGGCCTCGTGGCTTCGTCGGGCATCCACGCCACGATCGCCGGTGTGCTGCTGGGTCTCGTCATGGCTCCGGTTCCCGCTGCCCGCACGCGTCACGCGCTCGAGCCGTCCGTGAACGGGGTGATCCTCCCGATCTTCGCCTTCGTCGCGGCGTTCGTGGTGATCCCCGCCCTCTCGCCCACGCAGCTCTCTCCGGCCTTCTGGGGGATCGTGGTCGCGTTGCCGGTCGGCAAGATCATCGGGATCTCGCTGTTCGGCTGGCTCGCGATGCACATCCGTCCGAAGGGCTCGGATCCGGCGCTGCCGTTCGCCGACATCCTCGCGGCCGGGGCGCTCGGCGGGATCGGGTTCACCGTGTCGCTGCTGTTGGCGAATCTCGCCTTCGCCGACGATCGCGGTATCCGGGACCAGGCGATCCTCGGCGTGCTCGTCGGGTCGTTGATCGCCCTTCTGCTTTCCGCGCTCATCGTGTCTTTGCGTGCGCGCTGGTACCGTCGCACCGCATCCGCCTCGTCCTGAGCGCGGAGCCGGTTCCGCTCTGTTCGAAGGAGGACGCATGAGCTCTCAGCCTGAGCCGGGTGCCGGGGTGGACGATCCGCTCCGCGCCGCTGCCGAGACCATGCGGGAGGTGCGCGCGCGCTGCGTCTGGTCGCAGCGCATCACGCACCAGGACCTGGTGCCGTATCTGATCGAGGAATCGCATGAGGTGATCGACGCGGTCGAGACCGGCACCCGGGACGATCTGCGTGAGGAGCTGGGCGATCTGCTCTGGCAGGTGCTGTTCCACGCGGCGATCGCCGCGCAGGACCCTGAGGATCCGTTCGACATCGACGACGTGGCACGGACGCTCACCGAGAAGATGGTGCGCCGGCATCCGCATGTCTTCGCCGGTGAGGTCGCCGAGACCCCGGAGCAGGTTCTCGTGCACTGGAACGCGGCGAAGGCCGCGGAGAAGCGCACCCGCCGCAGCGTGCTCGACGGCGTGCCGCGGGGGATGCCGGCACTCGCCCTCGCCCAGAAACTGGTCGGCCGCGCCGCTCAGGCGGAGGTGGCGGTCGAACCCGGCGACGAGGCCGACGGTCCGGCATCGGAAGCCGAACTCGGTGACGCACTGCTCGCGCTGGTGGCGACGGCCCGCGTCGCAGGGTGGGATGCGGAGCGTGCACTCCGCGAGCGCCTGCGCGTGCTCGAGGACGACGTGAGAGCGGCCGAAGCGGCCTCCTGATCGTCCGGGCGCACGGACCCTCGGGCCGACCTGGGAAGATGGACCCGTGGCTACTGTGAACCCGCCGCGCGGTATGCGCGACATCCTCCCCGCCGACAAGGCCCGCCGTGAGCGGGTCCTCTCCGTCATCCGCGAGCGCTACCTCGCGCACGGCTTCGACGAGATCGAGACGCCCGTCGTCGAGGACTACGATCGCCTCCATGCCGGGATCGGCGGCGATAACGAGAAGCTCTCGTACAACATCCTCCGTCGCGGCCTCGATGCAGACGCGATCCGGGCCGCGGCCGACGACCCCGCCGCGCTCTCGGACCTCGGTCTCCGCTACGACCTGACCGTGCCGCTCGCGCGCTTCTACGCGAGCAACCGCGGCCAGCTCCCCACCGTCTTCCGGTCGATCCAGATCGGCCCGGTGTGGCGCGCCGAGCGGCCGCAGAAGGGGCGCTATCGGCAGTTCGTCCAGTGCGACATCGACATCATGGGCGATGACTCCTCGCGGGCCGAGGCGGAGCTGATGGTCGCCTCCCTCGACGCCGTGGACGCGCTCGGACTCGACGGCGCGACCGTGCGGATCAACGACCGCCGGGTGTTGGACTGGATGCTGGACAGCTTCGGCTTCACGGCCGAGGAGCGCCCAGGGGTGCTCATCACGATCGACAAGCTCGACAAGATCGGATCGGAGGGGGTCGCCGCGGAGCTGCGCGAACGCAGCGCTTCCGCGGCCGCCGCCGACGCCTTCGATGCTTTCCTGCAGCGCCCGCAGACGATGGAGTACCACCCGTTCGGGGAGCGGCAGATCCGCAAGGCGCTGCCCGAGGGAGCACCCGTCGAGCTCGTCGAGCACCTGGTCGGCATCGGCGAGGCGGTCGCAGCGGGGCGTGGGCAGTCCGACATCCCGCTCGTGTTCGACCCGTTCCTCGTGCGTGGCATGGGCTACTACACGGGCACGATCTTCGAGCTCGCGCACCCCTCCGTCCCATACTCGCTCGGCGGCGGCGGGCGCTACGACGGCATGATCGGGCGGTTCCTCGGCCGGCAGGTTCCGGCGGTCGGGTTCTCGCTCGGGTTCGAGCGTCTCGTCGACCTGATCGCCGAGGAGAAGGACACCCTGGCGCAGGCCGTGGTCCTGATCCACGATGCGGACGTCCCGGTGCAGGAGCTGGTCCGGCAGAAGGCCGCGCTGATCGCCGAGGGCGCCCGCGTGCGGCTGGAGCGACGGACGAAGAACGTGAAGGCGCTGCTCGAGCGGTCGGCGGCCGACGGCTACACGGCTTTCGCGATGGTCACGGCAGGCGGGGGCGACCTGGAGGTCAAGCCGCTCTCCTGATGCCTGCCCGGGGCACGAGAGCGGCGTCGGGCCGTTCACGCCGTGTTCACGGTGATCGGGTCGAATCGGGTCATGGGCCGGTTCCGTCTCGTGATGCTCGCGGCGCTGATCGCCGTGACGGTGGCGGCGTCCGTCCGTCTGGTGCTCGTGCAGCAGGCTGCGCTCGCGCGGAAGCGCATCGGCAAGCCGCTGGGGGAGGAGTCGCTCGATGCGGATCGCGTCTGGCGTGGCGCGCTCGACGGGGAACCGCTCGATCTGCTGATGCTCGGCGACTCCATCGCCGCCGGTCTCGGGGCCGAGCGTCGCAAGGAGACGCTCGGCGGGCGTCTGGCGAAGGCGATCGGACGCCGGATGCACCGTCCGGTGCGGCTGCGTACGGCGGCGGTCGTCGGCTCGGAGTCACCCGACCTGCCTGCTCAGCTCGATGCCCTCCCCACCGGGTACCGTCCGCACGTCGCGGTGATCGTGGTGGGCGGCAACGATGTGACGCATCGGCTGCCCGTGGCGCTGTCGGCGCAGCACCTGCAGGAGACGATCCGCAGGCTGAGCGCGCTCGGGGTCGAGGTCGTCGTGGGCACGTGCCCCGACCTCGGGGCGTTGCGCCCGGTGCCGCAGCCCCTCCGTCGGATCGCGTCGAGCCTGTCGCGCCGCCTCGCCGAGATCCAGGACGAGACGGCGCGACAGGCAGGCGCGGAGGCGGTCGATCTGCGCCGCGCGGTGGGGCCGATGTTCTTCGACGAGCCGGAGACGATGTTCAGCCTGGACCGGTTCCACCCGAGTGCCCTGGGATACCGCCGTACGGCCGAGGCCCTGACACCCGCCGTGTGCCGGGCGGTGGAGCGGTCGCTCAGCTCGCGTCGGCGGGAGCCTCGCTGAACGATGCCGCCCATTCCGCGACCCGTCGGCTGCTCTCTTCCTCGGAGATGTCCTCGACGCGCGTCATGACGGACCAGCGCACGCCGAACGGATCGCGGATGCTGGCGAACCGATCGCCGGAGACGAAGAGGGTCGGTGCTTCGCGCACGGTGGCTCCGGCGACCACGGCCTTCTCGACGACGGTGTCGACGTCGGAGACGTAGAGACCCATCGAGTAGCAGTCGTCATCGCCCTCGGGTGCGCGGACGAGGTGGTACTCCGGATTCGGTTCGCCCAGCTGGAGACGGCCCAGCCCGAAGTCGAGGTCGGCGTGCACGACGACGCCGCCGAACTCGGTGACGTCGACGACCCGCGCGCCGAACACGTCGCGATAGAAGTCGATCGCCTGCTTCGCGCCTCGGATCGCCAGGAACGGGGTGAGGGAGGTGGCCCCGTGCGGGCGGCCGTCGGTGGTGTGGGTGCCGGTGGCACCGGTGGTCGGGGTGGCTGTCGTGGAGGTGTCGTCGCTCATGTCGCCACGGTACGTCGCGCGGGCGGACCACGGCTTGAAGATCCGCGACAACCTCTGCACGTCGGTGGCAGCGCCTACCCTGGCCCCATGGTGAATCCGACTCGTGGCGTGCTCTATCCGGCGCGGCTCCCGGAATTCCATCGGCTGCCCGCGCCGGCGGAGGTCGCGGAGCTGGTCGTGTGGTTCTGGATCCCGGAGTGGGACATCGCCGCCGGGCGCTCATCGCGGCAAGAGATGGTGGCCTACCCCGCGCTCAACCTCGTCGTGGATGCCGATGCCGTGATGCTGTCCGGTGTCACGACCCGCGTCTCCCACCGCGACCTGCGAGGGCGAGGCTGGGCGGTCGGTGCCCTGCTGCGTCCCGCCGCGGTGGCCGCGCTGATCAATGACCCGGCTGCGTTGATCGACGGCGAGCGCGCACTGACCGCACCCGAGACCGCGGTGGCCGCGCTCCGCCACGACGTGGTGGCCGCGATGGACTCGGGCGACGGGCGCCGGGAACGAGCGGTGGAGGTCTTCGCACGGTGGCTCGCGGATCGAGTCGGGGCGGTGAGCGAGCCCGACCGGCAGGCGAACGCGTTGACGGACGTGCTGATGGACGACGCGGCGGTGCTCACGCCGGAGGAGGCGGCGACGCGCCTGGGGGTCTCCGTGCGGACCCTGCAGCGGATGACGCATCGTCATGTGGGCATATCGCCGGCCGCGATGATCCGGCGACGGCGTCTGCAGGAGGCGGCACAGCGTGTCCGGGATCAGCCGGGCGTCGACCTCGCCTCGATCGCGGCCGACCTCGGGTACTCCGACCATGCCCATCTCACCCGCGACTTCCAGTCGGTCCTGGGCATCGCGCCGCGGGTGTACCGCGCCGAGTCGAGCCTCTGAGATCAGGATGGGGAGACGCGCAGACGCACCAGCCGATAGGCGACGCCGAGGAGGACCACCGCTGCTCCGATGAGCGAGGCGAGCACGGGAAGCGTGTTCACCAACAGGAGGCAGCCGAGTGCTCCGAGCACCTGCAGCGCGCGGGGGTAGCGGCGAGCGCTTCCGGCCTGTCGGAAGGCGGCCGCATTCGCGATGAGGTAGTACAGGAGCACTCCGAACGACGAGAACCCGATGGCGTCGCGGAGATCAGCGACGAGGACGATCGCGATCACGGCGATCGCGATCACGATCTCTGCGCGCTGCGGCACCTGATGGCGCTGATCGATCTTCGCCAGGAACCTCGGCACGTCGCTCTCCCGTGCCATGGCCAGCGTGGTGCGTCCGATACCGGTCAGCAGCGCGAGGAGGGCTCCGAGTGAGGCGGCCGCGGCGGCCACGCGCACGATCGGCGTGAGCGCGGGCCATCCGGTCGCCACGAGCACGTCGACGAGGGGAGCGGTCGACTCCGCCGCGTCGGCGCCGAGCACGAGGACCACCACGACTGCCACGAGCAGGTAGACGACGACGGCACCGCCCAGCGCGACCACGATGGCACGGGGGATGGTGCGCGCGGGGTCGACCACCTCTTCGCCCATCGTCGCGATGCGGGCGTAACCGGCGAAGGCGAAGAACAGCAGGCCAGCCCCCTGCAACACGCCGTACGCCGTGGCGTCGGGCAGCGGAGCCGCGCTGGTGATCGCGCCGGCGCCGAACCCGAACCCGACCGCGACCGCGATCCCGAGGAGCGAGCAGACGACCAGCACGCGGGTGAGCATCGCGGTGCGCGTGACGCCGAGGCAGTTCACGATCGCGAGCGCGGCGACCGCGGCGACCGCCACCGGAACGGTCCACCCTTCGGGGGCGGCATAGGCGGCGAACGTCATCGCCATGGCGGCGCAGCTGGCGATCTTGCCGATCACGAAGCTCCAGCCGGCGACGAAGCCCCACCAGGGGCCGATCTCCGCGCGTGCATAGGCGTAGGTCCCGCCGGCGACAGGATGGGCAGCGGCGAGCTGCGCCGATGATGTGGCATTGCAGTACGCGACGACGGCGGCGATGGCGAGTGCGACGAAGACTCCGCTTCCCGCGACGCCGATCGCCGGTGCCCACACCGCGAACACGCCGGCACCGATCATGGAACCCAGGCCGATGGCGACGGCGTCCGTGAGCGTCAGGCGACGAGCGAGGGGCATCCCGTCATCGTGGCATGCGACGGTGAACGGCGGGTGACGGCGGTCAGCTCCGTGCGGCGGTGACCCGCTTCTTCTCGCGGATGTAGACCTCGCGGCGCACCTTCGCGACGACGTCGCCCTCGCGGTCGGTGATGACCGTCTCGAACCACTCGAGCACCTTGGCTCCGCCCCGCGCACGCTCGCGGATCTCCTCGGCCTTCTCCTTCGACACCTCGAACTCGGCCGTGAGCACGCCTCGTCCCGGCTTGAGGAACTCGATCTCGCCGCGCGTGTCCCACACGACATGGTCGCGGCCGAGCTGGTGCATCACCAGCATGAAGAAGTACGGGTCGGTCATCGCCGACATCGAGCCGCCGAACGCGGTCTTGACGTAGTTGCGGGTGAAGACGTTGACGTGCAGTTCCACGGTGGCGTGCGTCCAGTCCTCACTGAAGCGGCGGATGCGGATTCCGCTGAAGAGATTGGGGATCCACAGGCTCATGCCGATCGCGAGACGGCGGGGAGTGATGCGCATGAGGTCAGTGTGGAGTACCGCTCCGAGAGCGACAAAGACGTGTGGAGGATTGTGACAGTTGTTCTAGTTCGCATAGAATAACTAGAGATTCGAGGAGAGGGGGCCGCATGCTCATCCGTGTCGATGTCGACAGCCCTCGTGCGCTGTACGACCAGGTGGCGACCTCCGTCCGCTCCGACATCCTCGCCGGCGTCCTGGCTCCCGGGGACCGGCTCCCCGCGGCGCGCGATGTCGCCGAAGCGCTGTCGATCAATCAGCACACCGTGCTCCACGCCTACCAGCGGCTGCGCGACGAAGGGCTCGTCGACCTCCGCCGGGGCCGAGGGGCGGTCATCGCGGCGTCGGCGGCACCGCTCGCCGAACTCGCCCATGACATCGACGACCTGGTGCGCCGCGCCGCTGCGCTCGGTGTCTCCGCCGATACGCTCGCGGGCATCGTGCGCTCCCATCGAGAGGTCCGCTCCGACCTCGACCACTCCGACCGTCGCGAGGAGGACTCGCCATGACCACCTACGACCTCACCCGCACGCCACCGCCGCTCCTGAAGCGCGCCCGACGGATGTTCCTCGTCGTCGCCGCGCTCGTGCCGATCGTGATCACGACGGTGGCGCTGGTGGTGCTGCTCTCCTGGTTGCCGTCGCTTCCGGAGCAGGTCGCGACCCACTGGGGTGTCGACGGCGCCGACGGGTTCGGACCCGCGGCCACGTATCTCTGGCTCCTGCTCGGGGTGGGCCTCGGGATCCCCGCACTGATGGTCGTCACGACACTCGTCGCGGTCGGGTCGCACTGGGGCGGCGCAGCGCGGCTGATGGGTGCGCTCGCCGCCGGGATGGCGGCCTTCGCCGCCGTGACGAGCATCGGGTCGCTCGCGATCCAGCGCGATCTGTCCGAGTCCTCCGAAATCCCCGGCATCGGCGGTGTCGTCGCCGTTTCCTTCGTCGCGCTCCTCGTCGTCGCCGGAGCGGCCTGGGCCGTGCAGCCTCGCGTCCGCGCTCCCCGGGGCCGCACGCTCGAGCCGCGCTACGCCGTGCACATCGAGAAGGGGGAACGCGTCGTGTGGATCGCCACGACGAGCATGCCCCGCGGTGTGGTCGCCTTCCTCCTCGTCGTGCTGCTCGGACTCGTCGCGCTCGCCGCGTACCTGCTCGGGACCGGAACCGAGGGAGGAGGGATCGTCGCTCTCGTGGTGCTCGTCGTGGGCATCTCGCTGGCGGCCACGGCCTCCTTCCGCGTCATGATCACGCCGGAGGGCTTCGCTGCGCGGGCGCTCCTGGGGTGGCCGCGGGTCCGTGTCCCGCTCGACGAGGTCGAGGCCTCGCGCGCCGTCGACATCTCGCCGTTCGGTGAGTTCGGCGGATGGGGATGGCGCGTCGCCGTCGACGGCCGTTCGGGCATCGTCCTGCGCCGGGGGCCGGCGATCGAGGTCTCGCGCCGCGGTCGACGTCCCTTCCTCGTGACGATCGACGGCGCAGAGGAGGCGGCCGCACTGCTGCAGGCGTATGTCGACCGCACGCGAACATCGGGCACGATGCCCACCGACACCGGAAAGGCGACGTCATGATCGACTCCACTCCACAGCTGCGGCGCGTGCCCTGGGCCGCCGTCCTTCTCTTCGTCGTCGTGGCCTTCGCCCTGGCGTGGCTGGTGGCGCTGCCGCTGTGGCTCGGTGACGGACTCGCCGAACCGCTGACCGTCGTGCTGCTCCCGCTGATGATGTGCACTCCGGCGGTCGCCGCGGTCATCGTCACCTTCGCGATGGGGGTTCCCGCTCGGGGTGGGCGCGCCCGGTTCCTCGGACTCTGGCCGCTGCGTCCCGCGAAGCGCGTCGTATGGCTCATCGTCGTCGGATGGCTGGTTCCGCCCCTCCTGGTCGGAGCGAGCCTCCTCGTGGCGGCGGCGTTCGGCTTCGTGCAGTTCGACCCGACCTTCCCCGCCTTCGCCGCCGAACTCGAGAAGGCCGTCCCGGCCGGCACGCCGTTGCCCCCGGTCGGAGTCCTCGTGTTCGCGCAGCTCGCCGCGATCCCGGTCGGTGCGTTGATCAACAGCTTCTTCGCGTTCGGCGAGGAGCTCGGCTGGCGGGGCTGGCTGCTGCCGGCGTTGCGCCCGCTCGGGACCTGGCCCGCCCTGATCCTGAGCGGTGTCATCTGGGGCGCCTGGCACAGCCCGATCATCCTGCTCGGGTACAACTTCGGGCGTACCGACATCCTGGGCGTGGTGCTCATGATCGGCGGATGCGTCGCCTGGGGCGTCCTGTTCGGGTGGCTGCGTCTGCGCTCGGGGTCGGTGTGGCCCGCCGTGATCGCGCACGGATCGCTCAATGCCGCCGCCGGACTCGTGCTGATCTTCGCCGCCTCGCAGCCGGACATGGCTCTCGCCGGGCCGCTCGGGCTCGCCGGGTGGATCGTGCTCCTCCTCGTCGCGGTCGTGCTCGCGCTGACCGGGCAGCTCCGCACGCAGCCGGAACTCGCCGCTCCGGCACCCCGGCTCTCCCCACCGCAGCCTTGACGGGCCGAGGCGTCGGGGGTTGGCTGAGGGCATGGAATCCACTCCCGCGGCCTGGTCGCAGACCGATTCGTTCCTCGCCGACACACTGATCGGCTCCGATGCCCACCTCGAGGCGGCGCTCACGGCCCAGCGGGCAGCGGGTCTGCCCGAGATCGAGGTCGCCCCCGTGGCGGGCAAGCTGCTGAACCTCCTCGTCCGGATCAGCGGCGCGCGGCGGGTGCTCGAGATCGGCACGCTCGGCGGCTACTCCACGATCTGGCTCGCTCGCGCCGTCGGGCCCGAGGGGCGGGTGGTGACGGTAGAGGCGGAGCCGGACAACGCCGCCGTCGCCCGGGCGAGCATCGATGCGGCGGGCGTCGGCGATCGCGTCGACATCCGGGTGGGCAGGGGAGCGGACGTGCTCCCGAGCCTGGTCGGCGGTTTCGATCTGGTGTTCATCGACGCCGACAAGGAGTCCAACACGATCTACCTCGACTGGGCGGCGAAGCTCGGGCACGCGGGAACCGTGATCGTGCTGGACAACATCGGGCGCGAGGGGGAGATCGTGCGTGAGGACGCCGTCGACCCGAAGGTCGTCGGCACCCGTGACGGACTCCGGATGCTCGGGGACGATCCGCGCTTCGACGCCACGGCGCTGCAGACCGTCGGGGTCAAGGGCTGGGACGGCTTCGCGATCGCGGTCGTGGTCTGACTGCGCGTACCGGGAGGAAAGAGTCCCTGGGCCGGTGAGGAGCGCGGGCTAGACTGGGCGCGGATCGACGACGCTCCACACCACGTTTTCCCCCTGAGCAAGGAGCACATCAGTGGCACTGATCGAGGCTGTAGGCGCACGCGAGATTCTCGACTCGCGCGGAAACCCGACCGTCGAGGTGGAGGTCCTCCTCGACGACGGCATCGTGCAGCGGGCGGCTGTCCCGTCCGGCGCATCCACCGGCGCGTTCGAGGCGTACGAGCTCCGCGACGGCGACAAGGACCGCTACGGCGGCAAGGGCGTGCTCAAGGCCGTCGAGGCCATCATCGATGAGCTCGGCCCGGCGATCGAAGGTGTCGAGGCGAGCGAGCAGCGCATCGTCGATGAGATCCTCAACGAGGTCGACGGCACCGAGAACAAGAAGCGCGTCGGCGCCAACGCCATCCTCGGCGTGAGCCTCGCGGTCGCCAAGGCTGCCGCCGACTCGGCCGATCTGCCGCTGTTCCGCTACCTCGGCGGCCCGAACGCGCACGTGCTGCCCGTTCCGCTGTTCAACGTCATCAACGGCGGTGAGCACGCCGACAACGGCATCGACATGCAGGAGTTCTTCCTCGCCCCGATCGGTGCGGAGACCTACTCCGAAGCTCTCCGCTGGGGCGTCGAGACCTACCACGTGCTGCGCGCGGAGCTGAAGGCCGCGGGTTACGCGACCGGCCTCGGCGACGAGGGTGGCTTCGCCCCCGACCTGCCCAGCAACCGTGAGGGCCTGGACTTCCTGGTGAAGGCGATCGAGAAGGCCGGCTTCACCCCCGGTACCGACATCGCGCTCGGCCTCGACGTCGCCGCCACCGAGTTCTTCAAGGACGGTGTCTACCGTCTCGACAACAAGGACTGGGACGCCGCCGCGCTCACCGAGTACTACGTCGGACTCGTCAACGACTTCCCGATCGTCACGATCGAGGACGCGCTGGCCGAGGACGACTGGGACAACTGGAAGCACCTCACCGACGTCCTGGGCTCCAAGGTGCAGCTGGTCGGCGACGACCTGTTCGTCACGAACCCGGCACGTCTGGCCGACGGCATCGCGCGCGGCGTCGCGAACTCCCTGCTCGTCAAGGTGAACCAGATCGGGACGCTGACCGAGACGTTCGACGCGGTCAGCCTCGCTCAGCGCTCGGGCTACACGGCGATGCTCTCGCACCGCTCGGGCGAGACCGAGGACACCACGATCGCCGACCTCGTCGTCGCGACGAACGCCGGTCAGATCAAGGCGGGTGCGCCTGCCCGCAGCGAGCGCGTGGCGAAGTACAATCAGCTTCTGCGCATCGAAGAAGAGCTGGGAGATGCCGCGGTCTTCGCCGGTCGTTCGGCGTTCCCGCGCTACCAGGCCTGAGCGCAGCCGAGACAGCGAGATATCTCGCCCGGCGGGGGATGCACGAACGACCCGCCGGGCAGCACGACGAAGGAGGAGCCGTGGTACGACGACCGGCTCCTCCTTCGGCGTCTCCCGCGCCGAAGGCTCCGCGGACGACGGGGAAGTCGGCCACGAAGCCGAAGTCCGCGTCCGCATCGAGGTCGACGCGTGGCTCCGCTCCGCGTGTCGACGTCCGCGAATGGGCGGCGGGTATCCGTCTGTCCGCCTTCTCCGTCATCATGCTCTCGCTGGTGGTGCTCGGCGCGTGGGTCCTCGTGCCCACGCTCGGTACCTTCATCGATCAGCGCCAGAAGATCGCGGCGCTCGAGGCCTCCGTGCAGGTGAGCGAGGACGAGATCTCGGCGCTCATCGCAGAGCGGGACCGCTGGAGCGACCCCGCCTACATCACCACCCAGGCTCGGGAACGGTTGTACTACGTGAAGCCGGGGGAGGTCGTGTACCTGATCGACAACGATCTCGATCCCTCCGCGCTGCCTCGTGAGCAGGCGCCGGTCAGCGACACCATCCAGGAGAAGCCCGCGGACTGGATGCCGCACCTGTTGCGCACGCTCGTCTCGACGGGCCTGAGCGACACGGCGGCGGTGGCTCGCTGAGGGGTCGCGTCGAGCATCTTCTCGGGCGGCTCCCGTACGCTGGAGAGGTGACCACGCCGCCGTTCCCCGCCCCCACTCCCGCCGAACTCGCCGTCGTATCGGCCCAGCTCGGCCGTCCCGCTCGGGGTGTGGTGGGCATCGCCGCCCGATGCGCCTGCGGCAACCCGACGGTGGTCGCCACGACCCCCCGTCTTCCGGACGGCACTCCGTTCCCGACCTTCTATTACCTGACCCACCCGGCAGCGACGGCGGCCATGTCGACACTCGAAGCCACGCAGGTGATGCCGGAGCTCGCCGCCCTGCTCGTCGACGACGAGGAGGTGGCCGCGGCCTACCTCGCCGCCCATCAGGCGTACCTCGCCGACCGCACGAGGTTCGGAGAGGTCTCCGAGATCGACGGCATCTCCGCCGGGGGCATGCCGACGCGCGTGAAGTGCCTCCATGCGCTCGCCGGACACGCTCTCGCGGCGGGCCCTGGAGTGAACCCCATCGGCGACGCCGCGCTGTCGCGCTCCTCGTGGTCCCCGACGATCTGCCGGTGTGAGGACCCCGGCGCCGCCACGCGTGAAGAGGCGGCTCTCCCGGAATGACCGTGCGTCGGACGTTCCGCAGCGCTGCCGCCATCGTGGTGGTCGCGGCCTCCGTCCTGCTCCTCGGAGCCTCCGCGACCCCGCCGCCGATCCCGGATGATCCGTCCGACCCGACGCGTGCGTCGGAGTACTGGCTTGACGGAGCGCGGATCCGTGAGGCCTGGCAGACCACACGGGGCGAGGGCGTGACGATCGCCGTGATCGACACGGGCATCGGCAAGGTGCCCCAGGTGTTCGGCGATGCCGTGGTGGGCGGGACCGACGTGTCCGGCGCGGGAACTCCGGACGGACGCACACCGCTGGGCGCGGTCGACGGCAACCACGGCTCCTGGGTGGCGTCGCTCGCGGCGGGGCGCGGCGCGGCGGACGGCACCGGCATGATCGGTGTGGCGCCCGAGGCGAACCTGCTGTCGATCTCCGTGGGGTTCGGTGCGGCCGCGGCCGTCCCGTTCACGGAGCAGGTCGCGAAGGGCATGCGCTGGGCCGTCGACAACGGCGCCGACATCATCAACCTCTCCTTCACGACGAACACGCTGGATTGGGACGAGAGCTGGGACGATGCGTTCCTGTACGCCTTCGAGCACGACGTCGTCGTGGTCGTCGCTGCAGGGAACAGGGGGAGCGGGACGAACATCATCGGCGCCCCGGCCACGATCCCCGGTGTGCTCACGGTCGGCGGGGTGGACCAGACGGGTACGGCGAGTGTCGAGGCCTCCACGCAGGGCATCACGATCGGCATCTCGGCGCCCAGCGAGGGCTTGATCGGCGTCTCGGCCGACGGGACGATCCAGCCCTGGCGTGGAACGAGCGGCGCGGCCCCCATCGTCGCCGGCGTCGCCGCTCTGATCCGTTCGGCGCACCCCGACATCAAGGCGATCGACGTGATCAACCGGATCATCCAGACCGCCATCCCGGTTCCGGATGCCGTCAAGCCGCGGGATCCGCTCTACGGCTACGGGCTCGTGGATGCGGCGGCGGCGATCTCCGCGGACATCGCGCCGGTGACCGAGAACCCGATGGGCGATCTCGCCGAATGGATCCGGTGGTTCCGCCGCGCGGAGGCGAAACCGGAACCGGAGGCGTCCGTCACACCGGTCGCCGTGCCGCCTCTCCCGGCCGCGGACGCGCCCAGCGAGGCGGGTTCACCGTTGCTTCCCAGCGCTGATTCGTTGCGTTACGGTACCCTGCCGCTCATTGCGCTCACGGTCCCTGGTATCCTGATAGCGCTTGGCGTCACCGCAGCTGCCCGGCGCATCCGATCGGCGCGCGTTCCCGTACGCCAAATCCCCGACTCCGAGGAGTAGTTCTTCTGTGCCTCAGAACAGCACTGTGCCCAAGATTCTGATCGTCGGCGGAGGGTACGCAGGTTTCTACACTGCGTGGAAGCTCGAGAAGCACCTGCGCAAGGGTGAGGCCGACGTCACGATGGTCGACCCGCTGCCGTACATGACCTACCAGCCGTTCCTCCCCGAGGTCGCCGCCGGTTCGATCGAAGCGCGGCACTCGGTGGTCGCCCACCGTCGTCACCTCAAGCGCACGCACGTCCTCACCGCGAAGGTGACGAACATCAACCACGCGCAGAAGGTCGCGACGATCACGCCGCCCGTGGGCGAGCCGTACGAGTTCGCGTACGACCAGATCGTCGTCACCGCAGGAGCGGTGTCGCGCACGTTCCCGATTCCCGGCATCGCCGACAACGCGATCGGGCTGAAGACGATCGAGGAAGCCGTCGCGATCCGCGACAAGGTGATGTCGAACTTCGACAAGGCGGCGTCGCTGCCGGCCGGCCCCGAGCGCGACCGTCTGCTCTCCGTCGTCGTCGTCGGTGGCGGTTTCGCCGGCATCGAGGTGTTCGCGGAGCTGCGCTCGCTCGCCTCCTCGCTCGTCGGCAAGTACCCGCAGCTGAGCTTCGAGGACACGCACTTCCACCTCATCGAGGCCATGGGGCGCATCATGCCCGAGGTCTCGCTGAAGACCAGCGAGTGGGTGCTGAAGGACCTCGCCAAGCGTGGTGCCAACGTGCACCTCGACACCCAGGTCACCGGGGCGATCGACGGCAACGTCGAGCTCTCCACGGGCGAGGTCATCCCGACCGACGTCATCGTGTGGACCGCCGGTGTCATGGCCAACCCGACGGTGGTGCGGGGCGGAGACCTTCCCGTCGAGGAGCGCGGTCGCATCCAGACCCGCGCCGATCTGCGCGTGGGTACCCCCGAGGCCTTCGTCGAGGGCGCCTGGGCCGCGGGTGACGTGTCCGCCGTGCCCGACCTCTCCGGTGGGGGAGTCGGCGGCTTCTGCGTGCCGAACGCTCAGCACGCGGTCCGTCAGGCGAAGCTCCTCGCCAAGAACCTCGTCGCCGTCCTGCGCGGAGAGAACCCCAAGGAGTACTTCCACAAGAACCTGGGCGCCGTCGCGGGCCTCGGCCTCTACAACGGTGTCTTCCAGTCCGGCAAGATCGCCCTCAAGGGCTTCGTGGCCTGGGTCGCGCACCGTGGCTACCACGGCCTCGCGATGCCGACGTGGGAGCGCAAGTTCCGCGTGATCTGGGGCTGGTGGAACAACCTGTGGCTGGGCCGCGACCTGGTGAACCTCGAGACCGTGCAGAACCCGCGTTACGTGTTCGAGGAGTTCGCCGCCCGCCCGCGTCCGGCTGCTCCCGCGGCGCCGGCTGCGGACACGGCTCCGGCCGCGAAGTCCGAGCCTCCCGTCAAGAAGTCTGCGGCCAAGGCCGCCGACGCGGAGGGTGAGCCGGAGGCGAAGAAGCCGGCGACCAAGAAGGCTCCCGCCAAGAAGGCTCCCGCGAAGAAGGCGGCTGAACCCGTCGAGGCTTCGGCGAAGTAGTCGGACGCTCTCGCGTCTCCGGAACGGCCCCGTGCGCTCAGCGCCGGGGCCGTTCCTCGTTTTCTCGGCACCTGTGCGTTTCCGAGGCATTGCTCAGGCGTGCTCCGATAGTGTCGTCACCGCGAAGGGGAGTACTCCCGTCTGCAGCGTCGTCGTCATTACGAGCACGAGAATGTGCTCCGGCCCGCTGGCCCGCGAGGGTGGAGGAGACCTTGGCACCCGCATCGCGGGCCGCCGAGAAACCCCTGCCGTCTTCTCCGACGTGGGGATGCCCGGTGGTCTGCTCCACGAAGGGACCACCATGGGAAGGCTCGCCCAGTGATGCTTCTGTCCATCGACACCGATCACGGCTTCACCGGCCTCACCGGATTCGCGGCCGATGTGCTCATCGCTCTCGGCGACTTCGGCGTCGGCCTTCTGGTCTTCCTCGAAGTGCTGATCCCGCCGATCCCGAGCGAGGTGATCCTTCCGTTCGCGGGGTACCTGAGCCAGAGCGGACAGCTGAACCTGGGCTGGCTCATCTTCTGGAGCACGCTGGCATCGTGGATCGGTGCGCTCCTGCTCTACGGCCTCGGCGCAGCGGTCGGGATGGACCGGGCGGTGCGTCTGCTCGCGGCGACGCGTCTGGTGAGCCGCTCGGACCTGGAGCGCGGATCCGAGTGGTTCGTGCGCAGCGGCGCGTGGACGGTGCTGGTCGGGCGCATGGTGCCCGGCGTGCGCAGCCTCATCTCGATCCCCGCCGGTGCCGCTCGCATGAACCTGGTGACCTTCAGCCTCTTCACGATCATCGGCAGCGGGCTCTGGAACACGCTGCTCCTGGGGGTCGGCGCGGCCCTCGGCACACAGCACGAGCAGCTGGAGCAGTATCTCGGCTATCTCGACTACGCCGTCTACACGGCGATCGCGATCGCTCTCGTCGTGCTGGTCGTGCGTCGGATACGTGAGGCGGCGGGGGAGCGGAAGAACCTCGCACGCGCACAGGACTGAAAGCGGTGCCCCCGCTGGGACTCGAACCCAGACTGAAGCGATTTTAAGTCGCCTGCCTCTGCCATTGGGCTACGGGGGCCTGCTCGTCAGCCTAGCCCGGTCACAGGATGCGACCCGGTGCCGTCGGGGGTGATCCGGAGTACGAGGAGGCCGTAGGGTGGGGGAGTGCTCGACCTCATCGACGAACTGAGCCCGGCCCCCGGCGCGCTCGCGGTCGCGCCCGAATGGGAGGATCCGGCCCGCTATTGGCCGCGCCTCTCCGCCGTGACGGGCCATCTGCCGGCGCCCGTCGCGGTGATCGACCGGGAAGCGCTCCGCTACAACGCCATGGATCTCCTGGTCCGCGCCGGTGGTCTTCCGATCCGCGTGGCGTCGAAGTCGGTGCGTGTGCGTGCCGTGCTCGATGCGGTGCTGAAACTCCCCGGGTTCCGGGGCATCCTCGCGTTCACGCTCGAGGAGGCGCTCTGGCTCGCTGAGACGCATGACGACATCATGCTCGGCTACCCGACCGTGGACCGCGCGGGGCTGGAGAAGCTCTTCGCCGACGAGCAGGCGGCGCAGCGCATCACGCTGATGGTCGATGACCTCGTCCACCTCGATGTGATCGACAGTGTCGCCGGACCGGGATCCCGTCCGGAGATCCGAGTGGCGATCGACGTCGATGCCTCGTGGCGCTCCTCGCTCCTCGGACACATCGGTGTGCGTCGCTCGGCTCTGTTCTCGGCGGGAGAGGTGGCCGCTTTCGCCCGAAAGGTCGTCGCGCGCCCGGGCTTCCGGCTGGTCGGACTGCAGATGTACGACGCGCAGATCGCCGGGCAGGGCGACGACGCCGGCCCCGACGCACCCCTGATCCGGATGGTGCAGGCGCGCTCCCGGAACGAACTGCGGGAGCGTCGGGCGGACATCGTGGCCGCGGTCGGAGCGATCGCCTCTCTGGAGATCCTCAACGGCGGGGGAACGGGTTCGCTCGAGTTCACCGGGAGCGATGAGTCCCTCACCGAGGCGAGCGCCGGCAGCGGCCTGCTCGGAGGACACCTGTTCGACGGCTACCGCTCCTTCCGTCCCGCGCCGGCTTCCGCATTCGCGTTCGACGTCGTCCGACGCCCGGCCCCGGACATCGCCACCGTGCTCGGTGGCGGATGGATCGCCTCCGGGCCTGCCGTCGCCTCGCGCCAGCCGCGAGCCGTCTGGCCGCAGGGACTCCACACGCTCTCCCGCGAAGCGGCGGGTGAGGTGCAGACACCGCTGCAGGGTCCTGCCGCCAGGTCACTCGGAGTGGGGGATCGGGTCTGGTTCCGTCACGCCAAGAGCGGCGAGCCGGCGGAGCGCATCGACGGATACCACCTGGTGTCGGGTGAGGAGATCATCGACGAGTTGCCGACCTATCGCGGCGAGGGAAAGGCGTTCCTGTGACGAGAATCGGCGGATCCTGGCAGAACTGGGGCCGCTCGGCCTCGGTGCGGCCCGTGCGTGTGGAGCGTCCGCGCAGCCCGGAGGGCGTGCAGCGGGCGGTTCTGGCTGCGGTGAAGCAGGGGCTCAGCATCAAGGCGGTGGGCGCCGGACACAGTTTCACGGGCATCGCCGTGGCGCCGGGAGTCCTGCTCGAGCTCGACGATCTGCAGGGACTCGTCTCCGCGGATGCCGCAACCGGCCGGGTGACGCTTCTGGCAGGAACCCGGCTGCATCGGATCCCGCGCTTGCTCGCACCCTTCGGACTCGCGATGGAGAACCTGGGGGACATCGACCGCCAGTCGATCGCGGGTGCCATCTCGACCGGGACCCACGGCACCGGCGCCGGGTTCGGCGGGCTCGCGACCCAGGTCGTCGGAGTCACGATGGTCACGGCAGCCGGCGAGTTCCTCCGCATCGATGACGAGCGCGAGAGTGAGCTGCTCCCGGCCGTCGCGCTCGGCCTCGGCGCGCTCGGGATCATCGTCGACGTCACGCTCCAGTGCGTGCCGGCCTTCGTGATGCATGCGATCGATGAACCGGCTCCGCTCGACGACGTGCTCGGGACGCTCGAGGAGCGGGTGGCGGCGTCCGATCATTTCGAGTTCTACTGGTTCCCCCACACCGATGTCGCCCTGACCAAGCGTCAGACCCGCCTGCCTGAGTCGACCGTGCGCCAGCCGCTCCCTGTCGTGGGGAGGTGGATCGACGAGACGCTCCTGTCCAACGGTGTGTATCGGATGGTGTGTGCCGCGGGACAAGCGGTTCCCGCGATCACCCCGCCGTTCAGCCGGCTCGCGGTCAGGCTCACGGGGAATCGCGAGTACACCGAGCTCTCGCACCGAGTGCTGATCCAGAGTCGCACCGTGCGATTCCGCGAGATGGAGTATGCGCTCCCCGCGGAGAACGTGGTGCCGGCGTTCGAGGCGGTGCGTGCTCTCATCGCCCGACGCGGGTGGCGGATCGAGTTCCCGATCGAGGTGCGCTTCGCCGCCAGCGACGACCGCTGGCTGTCGACGGCGCACGGGCGCGCGACGGCGTACATCGCCGTGCACCGGTATTGGCGGGCCGACCCGACCGAGTACTTCGGCGCGGTGGAGGAGATCATGCTCGAGTTCGGCGGTCGCCCGCACTGGGGCAAACTCCACACGCTGACTGAAGAGACGCTGCGCGAACGCTACCCGCGCTTCGAGGACTTCGTCGCGTTGCGCGACCGCCTCGACCCGGAGCGCCGGTTCGGGAACCGTTACCTGGAGCGAGTCCTCGGGAGCTGATCCGACGTCCGTGGAGAGTGCGTCGGCGCCCAGTCCACGTGCAGGGTGCGCGTCTAGGATGGGAGAAACACGAGGAAGGGTGGGCCTCTGATGGAATGGCTCGTGCCGGTACTGATCGTTGTCGGAGTGATCCTGCTCGCCGGCATCTATCTGTGGGCCACGTACAACTCGTTGGTGCAGCTCAAGGTGCGCGTCGATGAGGCGTGGAGCGGGATCACGGTGCAGTTGAAGCGACGAGCCGACCTCATCCCGAACCTCATCGAGACCGTCAAGGGCTACGCCTCCCATGAGAAGGCGGTCTTCGAGAACGTCACCCGTGCGCGCGCCGAGACGCTTTCGGCCGGTGGACCCGGCGAGGCCGGCATCGCCGAGGGACACCTGCAACAGGCCCTGCGCAGTCTGTTCGCGGTCGCCGAGGCATACCCGCAGCTGCAGGCCAGCACCAACTTCCTCCAGGTGCAGCAGGCACTCGTCGACACCGAGGACAAGATCCAAGCCGCGCGCCGGTTCTACAACGGCGGTGTGCGCGAGCTCAACACCAAGATCAAGGTTTTCCCGAACAACCTGTTCGCGAAGGGGCTGGGCTTCACCGAGCGCGAGTTCTTCGAGGTCGCCGACAGCAGCGCGATCTCCGAGCCGCCTCGCGTGCAGTTCTGACCTCGCGTGCAGTTCTGATGGAGAGCGCACTCACCAGACGGACAGCACCAGGCCCTCGTCGGTGAAGGTCACCTCTCCGCGCACGCCCCAGGAATCCGTGCGGTACGTCGTGGTGCGCGCCGCGCCGTCCTGACCGGTGCCGACCAGCGTGGCGACGAGTGCCCCGCCGTCGGCGCGGAACCCGGTGCCGTCGAGCATCACGGCCGGCAGTTCTTCGACGCGGTAGCGGAACTCCGACACCGCGCGGAACTCGGTGCCCCACGGGATCCGGATTCCGCACCCCTCGGGTGCCGCGTCCGACGACGTCATGCACGCCGTGAGGTAGTCGTCGAGTTGCTTCTGCGCCGCGACCGTCGCCTCCGGTCGGAGCGTGGCCTCCACGGCGAGCTCCGACTCTTCGCCGGGGAGCACCACCAGCGCGCTGCGGCCGTCGAGCAGTGCGACCGGCGCGGGGGCGACCGAGTAGGCGGCAGGGAGCAGGAAGGTCTTCTCTGCGGTAGGCAGCGTCTGCTCGCCGACCGCGACGAAGGAGCCGATCGTGGTCGTGGGCGTCACCGTACCCAGGCCGGAGGCGTCGACGGTCCAGCGTCCGCCGACAGGCGTCAGAGACAGCTCTGCCGTGTGTTCCTCACCGTCGAGCACGAACGAGATCCCCACGGTCGCTTCTTCACCGCCGCGGGCGCGTCGGTCGTCGCTCGCCGATGTCACCGCGGCGTCTTCGATGACACCGGTCGCGGCCGCGAACGCGGTGAGAGCCTCGGTGGAGACGTCGACTCCCGTCGCCTCGACGGCATCGGGATCACCGGATTCGAGCGCCCGGAGATAGCTGATGGCGGCATCCTCCGGCGTCGGGGAACCTGAGGTCGACTGCCAGATCCAGACGGCGGCAGCCACGAGCACGACTCCTGCGGCTCCGCCGATCACCCACCACCGAGCCCGACTCACGTCGCGCCCTCCCTGACATGTGCGTGCCGCCCGACGGAGCCACCGGCCCGGACCAATGCGCCGTGCACCTCGGCGGTGGCGTCGCCCCATCCCGACACCGACACGTGCTCGAGACCCTGCCAGTGCGCGGCGAGCATCAGTTCGGCGGCGATCTCATCTGCATCCTCGGGGCGGGCGTGGGGTTCCCACCAGGCGGACTGCACCTGAAGGGTGGAGGTGGCGCGATCGGCCTTGAGATCGACGCGCGCGACGATGCGGTCGCCCACGAGGACCGGGAGCGAGTAGTAGCCGAACCGACGCTTCTCGGCGGGCACGTAGATCTCGATCCGGTAGTCGAGGTCGAAGATGCGAAGAGCGCGCTCGCGGAACCAGACCACCGGATCGAACGGCGTCAGCAGGGCTGCCGCGTCGACTCTGCGAGGGAGCACGGCGTCACGGTGTCGCCAGGCGGGGAGCGGGCGTCCGCCTCGTTCCCATCCGCGGACCTGCACCGGGATCAGCTCACCCTCGTCGACCAACGCGGCGATCGATCGCGCGATGGTCGCGCGATCGCGGATCCGGTAGTAGTCGGCGAGATCGGACTGCGTCGCGACGCCGCTCGAGCGGGCGGCACGGCGCGTCAGCTCGAGGATCGCGTCGGCGCGCGAGACCTCCTGCGAACGGATCGGGTCGGGGATGACCTGCTCGGCGAGGGCATACGTCCGCTCGAAGCCCTTGCGCCCACTGACGGCGACGTCTCCCGTGCGCCAGAGGTGCTCGAGCGCCAGCTTGACCTCGTCCCAGTCCCACCAGGTGCCTCGTTCGCGGGGCGCGTCCGCGCGGAGGTCGGCGGGGCGCAGCGGACCTCGGGAGCGCAGTTCGTCTTGCACCCACGCCACGGTGCGGGCGTTGCGGCTCAGCCAGGAGTCCTCATCCGCCCAGCGCCGACGGAAGTCCTCCATGCGAAAACGCCAGAGCGGCCAGTCCGCGATCGGGATGAACGTCGCCTCGTGCGCCAGGTACTCCACGTAGTGCGTGGTGCGGGAGAGGAAGACCCGGTCCAGGAGAGCGGGGTCGTAGTCGCCGAGACGGGAGAACAGCGGCAGGTAGTGGGAGCGCGCGAACACGTTCACGGAGTCGATCTGCAGCACGCCGAGACGATCCATCACCCGATGCACGTGGCGCGTAGCGACCGACGCGGGTCGCGCTCGCGTGAAGCCCTGAGCGGCCAGCGCGATGCGGCGCGCCTGGGTGGCGCTGAGGGATTCGGTCACGTCGTCAGCGTATCGCCGGCGTCCGACATCGCGGTCCCGGCGGTGAAGGATGCGTCCAACGGCATACGGCATGACCGTAGACTTGGGCGATGAGTGAGGATCAGCGACCCCGGCTGCGAGATCTCTTCCGTCCGCGCCCGGTCTCCACGGACCGCACCGTGACGACCGAGGCCGACGAGGCGGTACCGCTGCCACTGCGGATCACGGCGAGCTACGCGTGGCGTCTGCTGCTCATCGCGGCGGCGATCGGCGTCTTCATCTGGCTGGTCATGCTGCTCAAGCTCCTGGTCATCCCGCTCATGGTCGGCATCCTCATCACCGCTCTGCTCTGGCCGGCGTTCTCCTGGATGCTGCGTCACAGCGTCCCGCGCTGGTTGGCGATCACGCTCTCCCTCATCGGCACAGCCGCCGTCGTCACGGGGCTGATGTGGCTGGTGGTCTGGCAGGTGCGCGCTCAGCTCCCTGACGTCCAGGCGCGATCGACCGAGGCGTTCGATCAGTTCCAGGTCTGGCTTCACGAAGGGCCGCTCAAGCTCTCCGACACGCAGATCGCCGACTACCTGCAGCAGGGACTCGACTTCCTCACCGAGCAGACCCAGGCCCTCTGGACGGGCGCTCTCGCCATCGGCACGACCGTCGGGCACGTCGCCACCGGCGCGCTGCTGTCGCTGTTCATCCTCATCTGCCTGCTCGCCGACGGTGCGGGCATCTGGCGGTGGACGGTCAAGATCTTCCCGCGCAAAGCACGGCCGGCGGTCGATGGGGCCGCGCGCAACGGCTGGGCCACGATCGTGAACTACGCCCGCACCCAGTTGTTCGTGGCGACCATCGATGCGATCGGCATCGGGCTCGGAGCCTTCCTGCTCCAGGTGCCGCTCGCCCTTCCCGTCGCCGTCCTGGTGTTCCTCGGCTCCTTCATCCCGATCGTCGGTGCCGTCGTGACCGGCGCCGTGGCCGTCTTCCTCGCGCTCGTCTACAACGGTCCCTGGATCGCGCTGTGGATGCTCGTGGTCGTGCTGGCCGTCCAGCAGATCGAGGGGCACATCCTGCAGCCGATCATGATGGGCTCGGCGGTCAAGGTGCACCCCCTCGCCGTCGTCCTCGTGGTCGCGGGCGGCGCGATGATCGCGGGAATCCCCGGAGCCCTCTTCGCCGTACCGTTGGCGGCTTTCGTCAACGTCGCGGCGGTGACCATCAGCACGGGTTCCTGGCGCACCGGCGCGGGCCCGAGCGGAGACCTTATCTGGAGCACAGTACCGCGCGAGCGGAGACGGAGGAATCGATGAGCGAAGTCCCCAGCCTGACCGAGTTCGAGCACGCAGCTCAGAGTCTGGCTGAGGTGATCTCGCACACGCCGACGCTGCCGTCGCGAGCGCTGTCGGACATCCACGGCAGCACGGTCCTGCTCAAGATGGAGAATCTTCAGCGCACGGGTTCCTTCAAGATCCGCGGTGCCGCGTACCGGCTGTCGCGGCTGAGCGCTGAGGAGCGCTCCCGCGGTGTCGTCGCCGCCTCCGCGGGCAACCATGCCCAGGGTGTCGCCCTCGCCGCCCAGGCCCTCGGCATCCCGGCCACGATCTTCATGCCGCTCGGCGTTCCCGTGCCCAAGCTCCTCGCCACCCGCGGGTACGGCGCAGAGGTCGTGCTGGAGGGGGAGACCGTCGCGACCTCGCTGCGACTGGCGGCGGAATTCTCCGAGCGCACCGGGGCCGTGCTGATCCACCCGTTCGACCACCGCGACGTCGTGATCGGACAGGGAACGCTCGGCCTCGAACTGCTGGAGGATGCGCCGGACGTCGACACGGTCGTCCTCGGCATCGGGGGAGGCGGGCTCATCGCGGGTGTCGCCGCGGCCGTGAAGGCCCGAGCCGCCGAGCTCGGGCGGACAGTCCGCATCATCGGGGTCCAGGCGGAGAACGCCGCCGCCGTGCCGCCGTCGCTCGCGGCGGGGGAGCCGGTCGACATCGTCACTCGTCCGACCATCGCCGACGGCATCCTCGTCGCCCGTCCGGGAGCCGTCCCTTTCGAGATCATCAAAGACCTCGTCGATGAGGTGGTCACCGTCTCCGACGATGATCTCGCGCGGGCCATCCTCATCCTGCTGGAGCAGGCGAAGGTCGTGGTCGAACCCGCCGGTGCCGCGGGTGTGGCGGCGATCCTGGCCGGCAAGGTCTCCGGAACGGGAACGACGATGGCGGTGCTCTCCGGCGGCAACATCGACCCGCTCCTGTTGCAGCGCGTGGTCTCTCACGGCCTCGCGGCCTCCGGCCGGTACCTGACGATCCGGATTCCGCTCCCCGACCGGCCGGGGCAGCTCGCTCGTGTGTCGGAGCTCATCGCCGAAGCCGGGGCGAACGTCATCGAAGCCATGCACACGCGGCACGGTCACGGACTCCAGATCAGCGATGTGATCCTGGAGCTCAGCGTCGAGACACGGGGACCCGAGCATTCGGAGCACACGCTCGACACGCTGCGTCGCGCCGGGTTCGCGCCCATCCTCGTCCCGGATTGAGCACGAGCGCCCGGATCCTCCGCGGCCCCCCCTCCACGCAGAAGCGCCCCCGCGTCCGAGAGGATGCGGGGGCGCTCGTCGACGGTGCGTCAGCCCGTGTAGGTCTCGACGTTCACGATCTCGACGTCGATGCTGCGGCCGTTCGGGGCCTCGTACGACGACTTCTCGCCGACCTTGAGGCCGAGGATCGCCTGGCCCAGCGGGCTGGCCTCGCTGTAGACGTCGAGGTCGCCGCCGGAAGCGATCTCGCGGCTGCCGAGGAGGAAGACCTCTTCGCCGCCGGCCACGAGCGCCGTGACGACGGTGCCGGGCTCGACGATCCCGCGGCTGGCCGGAGCTTCGCCGACCTTGGCGGTCTTCAACAGGCCCTCGAGGGTGCGGATGCGGGCTTCCTGCTTGCCCTGCTCGTCTTTGGCGGCGTGGTATCCGCCGTTCTCCTTGAGGTCGCCTTCTTCGCGGGCCGCCTCGATGCGCTTGGCGATCTCATCGCGACCGACGGTCGACAGGTGCTCCAGCTCGGCGACGAGCCGGTCATACGCCTCCTGCGTGAGAAAGGGGACCTGAGCATCGGTGGACATGGCGAAGCTCCTTCTTTCGGGATCCCACCGACGTGCTGCGGGGGATATGCCAAGACGCCCCGGCACGGTGCCGGGGCGTCGTCTGTCTGGCACGAGTCTAAGCGACCCAGCAGGTGTTCACCAAACCTGTCGTGGCCTGCGCGACGGTCGGGATGGTGACCGAGACGGCCTGGGAGTGGCTGTCTCCGGCGGCGATCTCGACGATCTTCCAGCCCACCACACCGAACTCCTCGTCGAGTGCTTCGAGGGCGCACACCACGTCCTTGCCCTGCACGCCGGTGACCTGGAAGCTCACATCGACGGAGTACTCATCGACGAGGGTGAAGCCGAGGTCGTCGGCGTCCACCGAGGCGATCGACTGCGATACGGTCATCCAGCTGAAGGCACCGATGACCACGAGCGCGACAGCGCCACCGATGATCCACGGCAGCCGACGCCGTCGCGTTCGGCCATAGCGTTCGTCGAGCTGCTGTGCGGTCGTCACTGGTGGGTCTTCCCGGTCGTTAGGCTGGTGTTACCAGGTTATGCGACCTGCGCACGAAAGGCCGATTCATGCTCGCTCTGACCGAGACCCCGATGCCGACGCCATCCATGACCGTGGCACCGGAGGCCGTCACGCCGGGCTTCATCGGCTTCGCCGCCATCGTCGTCGTCGTGATCGCGGTGATCCTGCTGATCTGGGACATGAATCGTCGCATCCGCCGGGTCCGTTACCGCGACGAGGTGCGGGAAGAGCTCGACGCCGAGGAAGCCGCGCGAGCCGAGGCCGCAGCGGAGGGCGGCACGTCCGCTCCGGATTCGCCCTCACCCGACGGGGCGAGCACCCGCGACGGGGACGACCACCCCCCGACACGCTGAGAGGCCCTGCGTGGCGGATGGGGGAGCCGTACCACGCAGAGGCTACGGCGCGCCCAGCGAGGGCGACAGGGGGGCGAGGGTGATGAGCAGACACGCGGTCCAGTGGCAGAGGAACGCGAGCACCGTGCACACATGGAAGATCTCGTGGAAGCCGAAATGGCCGGGCCACGGATTGGGCCTCTTCAGCGCGTAGACGACGGCGCCGCCCGTGTAGAGGAGGCCGCCGACGATCACCAGCACCATCATCGCGAAGTTCGCGTTCATGAGGTCGACGATGTACATGACCGCTGCCCAGCCGAGCAGCAGGTAGAGGGCGACGTAGAGCCAGCGCGGGGCGTTGATCCAGAACACGCGGAAGAGAATGCCCACCAGAGTTCCGCCCCAGACCACGCAGAGCAGCAGCAGGCCCTTGTCCGGGGGCAGCGCCAGTGTCGCCAGGGGGGTGTAGGTCCCGGCTATCAGCAGCAGGATGTTGGCATGGTCGATCCGCTTCAGGACGACCTTCACCCGGGGGGACCAGTCGAACCGGTGGTAGAGGGCGGAGTTGCCGAACAGCAGCAGTGACGTGAGCATGAACACGGCGGACGCCCATTTCGCCGGGGCGCCGTCGGCCACGATGATCAGGACGATGCCCGCGGCGATGGCCACCGGGAAAGTGGCGGCGTGGATCCAGCCGCGCCAGGTCGGCTTGATATCGACCGCAGCATCCACGGCGGCGGCTTCGAGAAGCGGTAGCTGGGGGACATCGGGACCGGACTGCTCGGGTGTGCTCACGTGCTCACTCTAAGCCGCGTGGCATTCCCCGCAGGGCACATATCCTCAGCATCCGCACACGGTGGGCGAGACGTCGGCACGATAGCGTAGGGAGGTGATATCACGCGAGAATCCGGTGCGGGGGCCGCTGTATCGGCTCTACACCAGTCGGCTGCGTCGCCACCTCGATCCTGCATCGGTGCCGCACCATGTCGCGATGATGATCGACGGCAACCGGCGCTGGGCGCGACAGCTCGGGTTCGCCACTCCGGCCGAGGGACATCGGGCGGGCGCGGCGAAGATGCATGAGTTCCTCGGCTGGTGCGACGAACTCGGCGTGCGTGTCGTCTCGCTGTATCTGCTCTCCAGCGACAACCTGCGGAAGCGGGACTCGGCCGAGCTCGCCGACCTCATCGAGATCATCGCCGAGCTGGCGGAAGCCCTGTCGCAGGAGGGGAACTGGCGGGTCAAGCACGTCGGACGATCCGACCTCCTGCCGCCGGAACTGGCGCGTGTGCTCGCCGACGCAGAGGAGCGCACGAAGGGGCACAGTGGACTCCACGTGAACCTCGCGGTCGGATACGGCGGCCGCAACGAGATCGTCGACGCGGTGCGGAGCATCATCACCAAGCACGAGGCCTCGGGCGGAACGATGGAGGACCTCGCCGCCCACCTCACCCCGGAGATGATCGGCGAGCACCTCTACACCGGAGGACAGCCCGATCCCGATCTGGTGATCCGGACGAGCGGCGAGCAGCGGCTCAGCGACTTCCTGCTCTGGCAGAGCGCGCACAGCGAGTTCTACTTCGTGGAAGCGCTGGGGCCCGATCTCCGGCAGGTGGACTTCCTCCGCGCCATCCGCGACTATGCCGACCGCGACCGCAGATACGGCCGGTGACCGTCCGCGCGATGCACGGCGCCGTGCCACAATGACGCAGTGAGCACTTTCCAGGACTACGTCGACACCTTCGACAATGAGTCCGGCTATCTGAACTGGGCCGCCTTCGGCCCGCTGTCGCCCTCCGTGCGCGAAGAGGTCTTCGCCGACGCCGACCTTCTCGGCAGTGGACGCCCGTCTTCACTGTCGCTCGTCGCCGAGCGGATCGGCCAGGCACAGGAGCTCGTCGCAGAACTCCTCGGCGGCGAGGCGGACGACGTCACGCTCCAGCCCTCGTCGACCCACGGGCTCATGCACGCCCTGTACGGGCTCAAGGGCGCCGTCATCGCGAGTACGGCGGAGTTCCCCAGTGTCAGTCTCACCGTGGAGCGGGCCGCATCGGCGTCGGACCGCGCCGTGACGCCGCGATGGATCACCCCCGCAGACGGACGCGTGACCACCGACGCCGTCGCCGAGGCGCTGGACGACGACGTGGTCGCGCTCGCCGTGAGCCACGTCGACTTCCGTACGGGCTATCGGGTGGATCTCGCGGCACTTCGTGAGCTCATCGGCCCCGATCGCCTGCTCATCGTCGATGCCGTCCAGTCCTTCGGCGTCATGGACGTCGACTACGGCCCGGCCGATGTCGTGGTGGGCCACGGCTACAAGTGGCTGCGCGCCGGGCGGGGCAGTGCCTTCGCGTGGTTCGCGCCGCGAGCGCGGGAGCGGATCACGCCCGTGCTCTCCGGGATCACCGGGACCACGGCGACCGGATTGTTCGTCGACGAGCTTCCGGCGCCGGCGGCATCGGCGCGGGCGTACACGGTCAGCCAACCGGACACGCTCGCCGCCGGCCGACTCGCGATCGGTGTCCGAGATGTGCGGGATGCCGGCGTCGCCGCGATCGAGGCGCGTCTCGCCGAGCACGTCGACACCGTGATCGAGATCGCCGATCGTCACGGCATCGAGGTGAGCTCGCCGCGGGAGCGGGGAGAGCGGGCGGGCATCGTCGCCCTCGAGCCGGACGAACCGGCGCGTCTCGCCGCTGCTCTCGCGAACGCGGGTCTCGCGGTGACGGCACGCGGCTCCTCGGTGCGTCTCGCTCCGCACGCGGGAACCGATGCGGCCACTTTCGAGCTCCTCGATGAGGCGTTGCACGCATTCGGCAACGAGACGTTCACCAGCACGTAACGAAATCCACTGGCGTGTCGGTGTCGGGTATGCGCCTCGCGGTCGTACGTTCTAGGCATCGGGCAAGGCGCCCGGTCGGGTCGGCCTCAGGTTGACGACTCGTGACCCCCTGGTCGACTCGTTCGAATAGCCGGGATTCCCCGGGTCGGGAGTGGGTCGTGACCACACGTACAGCGCAGCAGGCCACCAGCACCGCGCAGCAGTCCACCCGTAAGACGACGAGACGCACATCATCCGCGGAGCCTGATCAGGATCTGCGGACGTACGTCCTCGACACCTCGGTCCTGCTGAGTGATCCGCAGGCGTTCTTCCGGTTCGCCGAGCACTCGGTCGTCCTTCCGGTCGTCGTGATCACAGAGCTCGAGGGCAAACGTCACGACCCGGAGATCGGCTACTTCGCACGCCAGGCGCTGCGACACCTCGACGACCTGCGCATCGAGCACGGGCGACTGGACTTCCCGGTCGAGGTCGGAGAAGGGGGCACGCTTCGCGTGGAGCTCGCGAACACCGACTCCTCGGTCCTCCCGGCAGGCATCCGGCTCAGCGACAACGACACGCGGATCCTGTCCGTCGCCATGCACCTCGCGCAGGACGGGCAGGACGTCACGATCGTCTCCAAGGACCTCCCGATGCGCGTGAAGGCGGCATCGCTGGGGCTGCGCGCCGAGGAGTACCTCGCCGAGCAGGCCGTGGACTCCGGCTGGACCGGCATCTCGACGCTCGACCTCTCCGGCGACGACATCAGCGACCTGTACGAGAGCGAGGTCGGCATCAGCGAGGAGGCGCGGGGCCTTCCGGTCAACACGGGCCTGATCATCCACTCCGAACGCGGCTCCGCGCTCGGACGCGTCACCGGGGACGGCGAATACCGACTGGTGCGCGGCGACCGCGACATCTTCGGGATGCACGGTCGCTCGGCCGAACAGCGGATCGCGATCGACCTGCTCCTCGACCAGGAAGTCGGCATCGTCTCCCTCGGCGGTCGGGCCGGCACCGGCAAATCGGCGCTCGCGCTGTGCGCGGGTCTCGAAGCGGTGCTGGAGAGGCAGCAGCAGAAGAAGATCATCGTGTTCCGGCCGCTGTTCGCCGTCGGCGGGCAGGAGCTCGGCTACCTCCCCGGCGACCAGGGCGAGAAGATGGGACCGTGGGGGCAGGCGGTGTTCGACACGCTCGGCTCGGTCGTCTCCGGCAACGTCATCGAAGAGGTCATCGAACGCGGATTGCTGGAGGTGCTGCCGCTCACCCACATCCGCGGTCGTTCCCTTCACGACGCATTCGTGATCGTCGATGAAGCGCAGTCGCTCGAACGCAACGTCCTCCTCACGGTGCTGAGCCGGATGGGCCAGAACTCGCGAGTCATCCTCACCCATGATGTGGGCCAGCGCGACAACCTCCGCGTCGGCCGGCACGACGGCATCGCCAGCGTGATCGAGACGCTGAAGGGACATGACCTCTTCGGGCATGTGACCCTGACACGCTCCGAGCGTTCGGCGATCGCAGCCCTCGTCACCGAGCTCCTGGAGGGTGGAGAGCTCAGCTGACGACGGGCGACAGCGGATGCCGCGCGGAATGCCCCGCGGCATCCGCTGTCGTGTTCCGGGGACCGTGCGGTGGGGCAGGGACGGTTGCATGACGGACTTCCGGATGCATGACTGTTCGCCTGAGTGAGGTCATGCGGGTGTGCGATCCTCCGGCATCTGAGCTCTCGAAGAGCTCGTGCTTCCGCGGAGTCCTCTCCTGCACAGTTGCCGACCTAGCGCCGCGTCCCACCGCCCTCGGGATGGTGGACGAGAGGCGTCGTCCGCCGGGGTGAGGATGACACGATGATCGACGTTGTGTTCATCCTCAAGCACCTCGGGGGAGTCGCGCGCGGAACCACGCTCCAGGGATTCGGGTATTCGCGTTCACGGCTCTCCGCGGAGTGCAGATCAGGCCGCATAAGCCGCGTGCGACCGGGAGTGTTCGCGTCGGGGGAGGCGTCCGACCAGGCGATCACGGCGGCGGCTCACGGCGGTGCCCTCACCTGCGGGAGTGCGCTGCGTGCGAGAGAGGTGTGGACGCTGGAGGAGCCGACCCAGGTGCATGTCTGGATGGGGGTCGGCGGTCGGCGACATCACCCGCCGTCATGCGGTTGCATCGCACACTTCACCCCCGGTCGTATGGATCTCGGCGTCGCTCCGATCGACGTGGCGCTGGTGCACGCCTTCACCTGCTACGGAGCGGAGTTCTTCTTCGCCGCGTACGAGTCGGCGTGGAACAAGAGGATGTTGAGTGCTGCCGCGCGAGCGAGCATCCGCGCCAGGCTCCCACTGACAGCGCGTTGGCTCGTCGATTTCGCGCGCCCCGATGCCGAGAGCGGTCTGGAGTCCCTGGTGCGGCTGCGGCTCCACCTGATGGGCATCGAGGTGCATGTCCAGGTCGCCATCACCGGCGTGGGGCGGGTGGACTTCGTGATCGAGGGCCGGGTCATCCTCGAAGCGGACGGACGCGAGAACCACGCCGGATCCGCGCACCGTCATCGAGATCTCTTAAGAGACGCGAGGGCCTCCGACCTCGGCTTCGAGACGCTCCGTTTCGACTATGCGATGATCCTGCACTCGTGGGACGTGGTCGCGGCCGCGGTTCTGGCTGCCTTGGCGCGAGCGCGGGCGTGAATTCCGCTCACCTGCATGAGGTGCGAGCAGATGCATGACCAGCAGCGCCGGATGCTCATGCATGTGACGGCGGCTCATGCACCCGTACCGGGAACCAGGGACGGAGGACCGGAGCCCCGAAGTCGAAGCCCGAAACGGAGCCGCAAACCACGGATGCCGCGAGGAACGTGTCCTCGCGGCATCCGGAAATCGCTCGGATCAGCCCGGGTGGGTCATCGAGAGGAGGTCGAGCTTCTCGTCGAGCTGCTCGAGGGTGAGGTCGCCTCGCTCGACGTAGCCGAGATCGATCACGGCGTCGCGCACCGTGATGCCCTTCGCGACCGAGTGCTTGGCGATCTTCGCCGCCGCCTCGTAGCCGATGAGCTTGTTGAGGGGGGTCACGATCGACGGGCTCATGCCGGCGAAGGCGGCGGCACGCTCGACGTTCGCCTGCAGACCGTCGATGGTCTTGTCGGCGAGCACCCGGGAGGCGTTCGAGAGCAGGCGGATGGACTCGAGCACCGCCGTGCCCATGACCGGGATCGCGACGTTGAGCTCGAAAGACCCGGAGGCCCCGGCCCAGGCCACGGTCGCGTCGTTGCCGATCACTCGGGCGCACACCATGAGGACGGCCTCGGGGACCACGGGGTTGACCTTGCCGGGCATGATCGAGGAGCCGGGCTGCAGGTCGGGGATGTGCAGTTCGCCGAGACCCGTGTTGGGGCCGGAGCCCATCCAGCGGAGGTCGTTGTTGATCTTCGTCAGCGAGACGGCGATCGTGCGCAGTGCGCCGGACGCCTCGACCAGACCATCGCGGTTGGCCTGTGCCTCGAAGTGGTCCTTCGCCTCGGTGATCGGCAACTCCGTCTCGGACGCGAGCAGCGCGATGACCTTCTGCGGGAAGCCGAGCGGGGTGTTGATGCCGGTGCCGACAGCCGTGCCACCCAGGGGAACCTCGGCGACGCGGGGGAGGGCGGACTGCACGCGCTCGATGCCGAGGCGCACCTGGCGGGCGTAGCCGCCGAACTCCTGGCCGAGGGTCACAGGCGTCGCATCCATGAGGTGCGTGCGGCCGGACTTGACAGCGTCCTTCCACAGCTCCGCCTTCGCCTCCAGTGCGACGGCGAGGTGGTCGAGCGCGGGGATGAGCGTGTCGATGAGCGCCTGGGTCACGGCGATGTGCACCGAGGTCGGGAACACGTCGTTCGACGACTGGGAAGCGTTCACGTGGTCGTTGGGGTGCACGGTCGCACCGAGGATGCGGGTCGCGAGAGTCGCCAGCACCTCGTTCATGTTCATGTTCGACGAGGTGCCGGAACCGGTCTGGTAGGTGTCGACCGGGAACTCACCGTCGTGGGCACCCGAAGCCACCTGGTCGGCAGCCTGGGCGATCGCGTCGGCGATGGCACCGTCGAGCGTGCCCAGCTCCTTGTTGGCAAGGGCGGCGGCCTTCTTGATCCGGGCGAGCGCGGCGATCTGCGTCGACTCCAGACCCTTGCCCGAGATCGGGAAGTTCTCCACGGCCCGCTGCGTCTGCGCCCCGTAGAGCGCGTTGACGGGCACCCGCACCTCACCCATGGTGTCGTGCTCGATCCGGTAGCCCTGCGAGCTCTCGCCGCTGCGCTGGTCGTTGTCGGTCATTCCGAACCCTCCTTGGTCACGGGGCTGTTCCCCTCGGTGTCGATGCCGACCGTGATCACCGGCGTCGCGGTGCCCTCGGCCAGACGGTAGTTCGCGCCGACGAGGCCGAGACGACCTTCGGCGACGGCGTTGCTGATGATCTCGGAGGACTGCAGCAGGTCGTTCACGGTGTTGCGGAGGTGCTCGCGTCCGACGAGCTCCGAGTCGATGTCGGCGACCGTGCCGCCGCCGCTCTCGGCGAGGACCTTCCGCGCGGCGGGCACGATCGGCGCGACGAGCTTCCAGATGTGCGGCGGCAGGGGAGCGGCATCGATCGCCGTCCCGTCGATCGCGGCGCGGACCGCTCCGCACGAATCGTGCGCGAGGACGACGATCAACGGAACCTCGAGGACGGCGACCGCGTACTCGAGGCTCGCGACGATCGACTCGCCCATGACCTGACCGGCGTTGCGCACGACGAACAGGTCGCCGAGACCGAGGTCGAAGATGATCTCGGCCGCCAGGCGGGAATCCGAGCAGCCGAAGAGCGTCGCCACGGGGTGCTGCGCCGCGGCGAGATCCTTGCGGCGTACCACGTCCTGGTTCGGGTGCCGGGGCTCGTCCGCGACGAATCGACGGTTGCCGTCCAGCATCTGCTGCCAGGCTGCGGAAGGAGTCAAGGGGTGCGTCATGAGGCCTCCGAGAGTGAACGGATCTGTGGGATCAGCGACTCCGCGAGCTCTGCCGTGGAATCGGGCGAGCGCGAGCCGTAGAGCAGGATGTAGTCGTCGCCGGCCTGGGTGCCGATCGCGTAGGTGACGTTGGCGTTCGAATCGGCGTTGCCCGGCTCGTAGACGTCCCAATCGCGGCCGCCGATGCGGACCGTGTCCGTGGGGGCGATGCCGTTCAGGCGCTGCGGAGCCCAGGACGCATCGGCGTCGAAGGCCTGAGCGACCTTGATGAACCCGCGTTCGTCGTCGGCGGACGGGGCCAGCGTGACCTCCCAGACGACGGTGGCGCCGCCGAGCAGCTTCGCGCTGTTCGCCCGCCAGAAGTCGCCCAGCTCGGGAACGAGCACGGGGCTGTCCATCGTGGATTCCACACCCGCGGCGATGCCGGCGACGTCGATCGGCTCGGGCTCGACCGGCTCCCCGCGGGGGACGGCGAGGATGATCACGGCGACCACGGCGACCGTCACGAGGAGTGCTGCGATGAGGTTCCGGAACGTCTGACTCGAGCGATACGCCTTGCTGGAGGCGGCCTTGCGCGCTGCGGTCTCGTCCGGCGTCTCCGGGCGACCCAGCTCCGCGATGATGGGCGGCTGCTTGGTCTGCTTGCTCATGACTCCGCGCCCGAGGTCTCGGTGGTGGATGATGCGGCCCTGGCCTCTTCCAGACGGCGCTTCGCGCCCAGGAGCCATTCCTCGCACCGGGCGGCCAGCGCCTCGCCACGCTCCCAGAGCGCGAGCGAGTGCTCGAGGGTCGGTGACCCCTGTTCGAGTTCGGCGACGACCTTGACGAGCTCGTCACGGGCTGCCTCGAACGACAGCGTGTCCACGGGGGTGTCGTTGAGGGCGCTCACTCCTCCATCCTACGTCGTGCGGCGTGGCGCTCCGGCTCAGCGGGACTCCGGGATCTCGCCCTCCGAACGCGCAGCGACGGAGCCGCGATCGACGGTGATCGTGAGGGCGCTGCCTGCCGGGGCATCGGCGGCGTCGCGCAGAATCACGCCGCCGTCGAGGTGGGCGATCGCGTAGCCGCGCGCGAGCGTGGCCGCGGGGGAGAGCGCGCGGAGGGAGGCACGCAGCTCCCCGGTCCGCCGACCGGCGGAATCGATCTCCCGGGTCACGGTGTCGCGCCCGCGCGAGAGCAGCAGCCACAGCTCTTGGGAGCGGGCGTCGATGATCGGATCGGGGGAGCGCAGGACAGGGCGCGAGCGGAGCTGCTCCAGCTGCGCGATGTCGTGCGAGAGGCGCTGGGTGAGGCGCGTCGTCGCGCGCGAGCGCAGCTGGGCGATGAGGGCACGTTGCTCACCCACGTCCGGCACGACGCGTTTCGCCGCATCGGTCGGCGTCGATGTGCGCAGGTCGGCGACGTCGTCGAGCAGGGGATGGTCGTTCTCGTGTCCGATCGCGCTGACGACCGGGGTGGAGGCAGCGGCGACGGCGCGGATGAGTCGCTCGTCGCTGAAGCCGAGGAGGGTCTGCGGATCGCCGCCGCCCCGGGCGATGATGATCACGTCGACGTCCGGGTCGGCGTCGAGCCGTGCGAGCGCGGCGAGGGTGTCCGGCACGCACCGGTCGCCCTGGACCGCGGCATACTCGGTCCGGAACCGGACCTGGGGCCAGCGGAGCTCGGCGTTGCGGTGCACGTCCTTCTCGGCGTCCGACCGCTCACCCGTGATCAGCCCGATGACGTGGGGGAGGAAGGGCAGGCGCTGCTTGCGGGCGGGGTCGAACAGGCCCTCCTGTCGCAGCTGGACACGGAGCTTCTCGAGGCGTTCGAGCTGATCGCCCAAGCCCACGTGCTTCATCGCCGAGACCGTGAAGCTGAAGTCTCCTGCCTTGACGAAGTAGTCGGCTTTCACCGCAGCCACGACATGATCGCCGATGCCGAGGTCGGAGGGGATGCGCCCACGAACGCTCGACCACACACGGATCGAGATCTGGGCGTCGGACCGGGTGTCCTTCAGGCGCGCGAACACGTTGCCGGCACGCACATTCCAGGAGGTGATCTCCCCTTCGACCCAGACCGTGTTCCAGCGCGCGATGAAGTCGCGGATGGTCGAGTTGAGGCGGGTGACCGAGGTGGGAGCGTCGGCCGTGGAGTCGCGCGGGGCGACGGAGTCGGCGGGCGGAGTCTCTCCCTGTCCCGTCGTCGCTTCGAAGACTGTCATCCGCTCCCGCTCCCGTCTGGAGTCTCCCCGGCCCCGCACAGCTGTGCGGCGGTAGAATTCAGGGGTGACTTCGACTGCCGTTCATCTTCCCATTCCCCGTCTCCCTCGAGTGCGGGCGGCGGCCGGGCGGCTTCAGGATAACCCGGTGGTCGGACGCAAGCGGGTCCTGCTCGCCGCACCGCGCGGCTATTGCGCCGGTGTCGACCGCGCCGTGGTGGCCGTCGAGAAGGCGCTGGAGCGCTACGGAGCGCCTGTATACGTGCGCAAGCAAATCGTGCACAACATCCACGTGGTGACGGAACTCGAGGAGAAGGGTGCGATCTTCGTCGAAGAGGTCGACGAGGTTCCCGAGGGCGCACACGTCGTGTTCAGCGCCCACGGTGTCTCCCCGGCGGTCGTGAACGCAGCATCCGACCGCGGCCTGCACGCGATCGACGCCACCTGCCCCCTGGTCACCAAGGTGCACCGGGAGGCCGTGCGCTTCGCGCGGGACGATTTCGAGATCCTGCTCATCGGCCACGACGGGCACGAAGAGGTCGAGGGTACGGCGGGAGAGGCTCCCGAGCATGTCACGGTCGTGAACTCACCCGAAGAGGCCGACACGGTTGTCGTGAAGGATCCGAACAAGGTCGTCTGGCTCTCACAGACCACGCTCTCGGTCGACGAGACCATGGAGACGGTCAACCGTCTGCGCACGCGCTTCCCTGAACTGCACAATCCCCCGTCCGATGACATCTGCTACGCCACGCAGAACCGCCAGGTGGCCATCAAGAAGGTCGCTGCGGGCGCCGACCTGGTGATCGTCGTCGGGTCGTCCAACTCGTCCAACAGCGTGCGCCTGGTCGAGGTGGCCCTCGAATACGGCGCCAAGGCCGCGTACCGGGTGGACTACGCCGAGGAGATCCAGCAGGAGTGGCTCGACGGTGTCGAGACCATCGGGGTGACCAGCGGGGCGTCCGTCCCCGAGGTGCTCGTGCGCGAAGTTCTCGACGCGATCGGCGACGCCGGCTACCGTGACGTCGAAGAGGTGAAGACGGCCGAAGAAGATCTGATGTTCTCCCTCCCCAAGGAGCTGCGTCAGGACGCCGCGGGGAAACGCGACGAGCGGGCGCTCGGCGGTCGCGCAGCTGGAGGAGGCGCGTAGCGTTGAGCGCCGCGGAGGCGGAGCCCACCCTCATCGGGTCGGTGCAGCGCGCTCTGCGGTTGATCGACATCGTCGCGAACTCTCCCCGTCCGCTGCCTGCCAAGATGCTCGCGGCGATCACGGGGTTAACGCCGGGCACGACCTGCAACCTCGTTCGCACCCTGGTCCATGAGGGCTATCTGAACGCCGAACCGGACGGGCTCGTGCTCGGTGCACGATTCCCCGCCTTCCAGCAGCAGGTCGATTCGCGGGGCGTCTTCCTCGCACGCGTCCGTGCGGCTCTTCGCGACGTGACGGAGGTCGTGGGAGCCACCGCCTACCTCTCCCGTTTCCACGACGGTGAGATGCACCTCGTCGACATCGTCGATGCGGTCCGCAACCCGCGCGTCGAGCTGTGGGTGGGGTTGCAGTCCAGTGCCCACGCGACGGCGCTGGGCAAGCAGATCCTCGCGGACCTCCCGGATGACGAGAGACTCGACTACCTGTCGCGACATCGCCTGGAGGAGCTCACACCGCGCACGATCAGCGATCGCCGGACCCTCTTGACGCAGCTGGAGCACTCCCCGGGGTGGACGGTGGATCAGGAGGAGTACGCGATCGGCGCGACGTGTGTGGCCGTGCCGGTGATCGCGCCCGGGGTCACCGCCTCCTTGGCGATCTCCCTGCCCACGGACCGCGCCGTGGTGGACCGCGCGCTCGTCACGACGCTGCAGCGCGAGGCGCGGCGATTGTCCCTGCAGCTCGGCGCCGCTTCTCTCGATGGCGATGCAGGCCCGGAGTTCACTATCTGAACAGAGACCCCTGGTGCCGCGGCATGCGTTTTCCTATGATCAGGGGAGTAGCGCCATACGAGATCGCTACTGATCGTCCGAGCGTCCCCAGCGCAGGCGGTCACTATGGATGAGAAGCGTCCCCAGCGCTTCACGTCCGCGGCCCCGAGGAGTCCCCACTTCTCCGGGGCCGCTATCGTCTCCGGGTGTGATGCGGTGTCACGCCGTCCGGCCGCCTCGCTGTGAGCCGTGCGAAGCCGGGACGGTTAGCATGGCGGGATGACCGATCAACGTCCGCAGTACGGCGAACTCGCAACGCCGGAGGAGCAGCGCCGAGCCGCCGGCTTGCCGCCGCTGGACGAGGTCGCCGTCGCGCCGCCGACGCCTCCTGTCGCACCGACCGCCGCCGCTGCGTCCCCGGCACCGGGTGATGGCTCGACCCCGCGTCGGCGCCCCGTGGATCGGCTCGTGACGATCGCGCTTCTCGCGTACGGCTTGGTGAACGTCATCGTCACGGGACTGTCGTATCTCGACCTTCCGAACGTGATGAACGAGACCATGAGGATCCTCGGCATCGACGGGGAGTTCACGAACTTCGCGCAGGGACGCACGTGGGGCACGATCGGTGCGATCGTCCTGGCCGTCGGGTGGGCGATCACGGCTGCGCTCTCCATCCGCCGCCTGCGTCGCGGGCGTCTCACGTGGTGGCTCCCGATCGTGGGTGCGATCGTGACGGGGATCATCGTCTCGATGTGCATCGCCGTCCCGATGATGAGCGACCCGGCGTTCACGGCCTACCTCACGTCGGTCGGGCCGTAGCGGCGGCCGACGCCCCGGTACTGTCGAAGGATGCTTCAGAACAGCTTCGGCGTCCACATCTCTTCTGCGTCCGTCGATCGCGGCGACGGCTCCGACCCTCGGTCGCTCGCGCACGACATCCTGGCCGGCCTGCGGGTCCCCGCGGGCGTGCGGGATGCGGAGGACGAGTGGGATGATGATTCCGCCGCCCTGCTCGCGATCCCGGTGACGGACGATGGGCATGTGCTGACGCTCACCGAGGAGGACCGGATCGCGTCGACGCTCTCTGCCGCCGACCTGCGCGAGGCCTTCCGATCTCAGGGGCTCACGCTGTGGCTGGAGGACGGCACCGATCCTGACGACGACGGAATCGACGCCGAAGACCCCGAAGCCCCCGAAGACCTGGAAGACGAGGAAGACCTGGAAGACGAGGAGCTCGACTCGGATACCTTGCCCTTCACCCTCCCCACCGTGCAGGTCTGCGCCTTCTCACATCGGGGTCCCGCCGTCGCGCGCCTGCTCTCGTCGATTCGTCGGATGGTGGTGGATCACCAGGAGTCCGGGGAATGGTCTCTCCAGCAGTTCGAGACCTCGGAGCCGACGGGCGATTGGACCACCTCCCGGGCGGAGCTGCCCGTGATCGAGCTGAACCGCGTCGACTCCGACGCCTGGATCGAAGTGACGCCACCGAAGGGAGGCCCGATCCCGTTCTGGATCGATGCCGAGCGCGGCACCCGACCCGTTCTCGACATCGAAGCCATCCGTATCCCCGCGACGGCGGAGATCTGCCGACGGCTGCTCGCTGAGGGGGACGGAAGCCGTGATGAACTCCTCGAGCTCGCCGCGATGGTGCGGCTCGATGTGGATGCGGCCCATCGCGCGCTGATGCCGGAGTCGCTGGGGGGAGTGGTCGGTACCGAAGCTCGTCAGCGTGCGTTCCTGGCAGCGTTCGGGATCGCGCCCGACTTGATCGACGCCGCATTCGGCGGTCAGGCCGCGCGTCCGAACCGACGGTTCCTTCCTCTGGGGCCGTGGGCGACGGTGCGGGAGACGGCCATCGCCGGCGTCGGAGAGTTCACGGCTCTGACCCGTCGGGACCGACCCCTCGCGCGCCTCGGAGAAGCGATTCGGCGGCGGCCGGTGGTCGGGATCGCGCTGGCACTGGCGGAGTTCTCGGCCGGAATGTGGCTGACCTCACGGACGCGCGGAGGCGGCAGGTCGTTCGGTGTCCTGCTCGTCGTGGACGCGCTGATCGATGTCGCGATCTGGATCACACGCATCCGTCGCGGACGCCAGGGATAGGTCGTCCGGCAGCCGGACCGGCCCCCAGACGAGAGATGCCCCGGCCGTCGCGGCCGGGGCATCTCTTTCGACGCGGAAGGTCAGCTCTGGGACTGACCGTACGAGCCGAGCTGACGGGTCGACTCCACCACGCGGGCGGCCATCGCCGTCTCCGCGATCTTGCCCCAGGCACGCGGGTCGTACTGCTTCTTGTTTCCGACCTCGCCGTCGACCTTGAGCACGCCGTCGTAGTTCTTGAACATGTAGTCGGCGATCGCGCGCGTGTACGCGTACTGCGTGTCGGTGTCGATGTTCATCTTGATCACGCCGTTGGCGACAGCCAGCGCGATCTCATCATCGGTCGAGCCGGACCCGCCGTGGAAGACCAGATCGAGCGGCTTCGCGCCCGTGTTGTACTTCGCCGCGACCTGCGCCTGGATCTCACCGAGGAGCTCCGGGCGAAGCTTCACGCCACCCGGCTTGTACACACCGTGCACGTTGCCGAACGTGAGGGCGGCGATGTACCGGCCCTGCTCGCCGAGGCCGAGCGCCTGCACAGCCTGGTCGACGTCGGCGAACGTGGTGTAGAGGGCTTCGTTCGAGCCCTCGTGCTGCACACCGTCCTCTTCGCCGCCCACGACGCCGATCTCGACCTCGAGGATGGCGTTGATGTTCTTCATGCGGGGGAGGAGGTCCTTCGCGATCTCGATGTTCTCCGCGAGGGGAACCGCCGAGCCGTCCCACATGTGCGACTGGAAGATCGGGTTGCGTCCGGCCTTGACCTCTTCCTCGGAGGCGGCGATCAGCGGCTCCACGAAGCCGGCCAGCGCGTCCTTCGGGCAGTGGTCCGTGTGCAGAGCCACCGTGACCGGGTAGTTCTTCGCCACCTCGGTGGCGTATCGGGCGAACGCGAGCGCACCGGTGGCCCGGGCCTTGACGGTGTGGCCGGCGAAGTAGTCGGCACCGCCGGTGGTGACCTGGATGATGCCGTCGGAGCCGGCCTCGGTCAGCCCCTGGAGGACGGCGTTGATCGTCTGCGAGCTCGAGACGTTGAAAGCGGGGTATGCGAAGCCGCCGGCCTTCGCGCGGTCGAGCATTTCGGCGTACTGATCCGGGGTGGCGACGGGCATATGAACTCCTGCGGTAGGTGAAGCCGGGACAGGTGCCACTCTATCGGGGCGCATACGGACTTGCCGCAGACGTGACGGGGCGCGGGCGGCCCAGCTTCTGCGGTGACGTTAAGAATCGAGATTCCTTCGTTGTCGCGGGCAGGAAAACCGGGCAGATCCGCTTCTTCGGTCGCTAGGCTGACCGCATGGTGAGTCTGACAGCGGATCTGAGCCCTCTTCGTCCCGATCGAAACCTCGCGATGGAGTTGGTCCGTGCGACCGAGGCCGCAGCCATCCGCGCGGTCCCCTTCATCGGGCGGGGAGCGAAGGAAGCCGCGGACGGTGCCGCCGTCGATGCGATGCGCGCGTTCCTCGGCACCGTCGACTTCCAGGGCCGTGTCGTGATCGGTGAGGGCGAGAAGGACAACGCGCCCATGCTCTTCAACGGCGAGGTCGTCGGGACCGGCCGCGGCCCGCTGTGCGACATCGCCGTGGATCCCATCGACGGCACCTCGCTGACCGCAGCCGGTCGGCAGAACGCACTCTCCGTGATCGCGGTCTCGGACCGGGGGACGATGCTGGACGCCTCCTCCGTCTTCTACATGGACAAGCTGGTCACGGGGCCCGCCGGCGTCGGAGTCGTCGACATCCGCCTTCCGATCGGCGAGAACATCCGCAAGCTGGCCGGTGCGCTCGACAAGCCCGTCGATGAGATCGTCGTCTCCGTGCTCAACCGTCCGCGTCACGAGCGGTTGATCCAGGAGATCCGCGATGCCGGGGCCGGTACCCGCCTGATGAGCGACGGCGACGTCGCCGGCGGGATCAACGCAGCTCGGCACGATGCCCGCACCGACATGTGCGTCGGCGTCGGGGGGAGCCCGGAGGGGATCGTCACCGCGTGCGCCATCAAGGCCCTGGGCGGACACATCCAGGGACGCCTCTGGCCGCGCGACGACGAGGAGCGCCAGCGGGGGATCGACGCCGGCCTCGACATGGACAAGGTCTACGAGGCCGATGATCTGGTGCAGGGGAGCAACACGATCTTCGTCGCGACCGGCGTCACGGACGGGCAGCTCGTCGCCGGGGTACGGCGTGAGCGGGGCTACGTGTACACCGAGAGCGTCGTGCTTCGCGGTGCCTCCGGAACACTGCGTCGTATCGCCTCGGAGCACCTCGTCTCGAAGTGGCTCTGAGCTTGCGTGTCCCCGGTTTCCGCCCGGTCTGAGGCCGCGTCCTCGCGGTGACGGCCGCGCGGCGCATCGGGTCATCGTTATCGAGCCGGTATCGGTTCCGAGTGGCGTGAGCCACGCTTTCGGGAGCGCCGTGTCACAATTGTCACTGGGTTTGTCGCCGTGGACGGAGCCGCAAGGCACCGCAGGCACAGGAGGGCGAACGGATGACAACGCAGCACACGAGCGGCTCGAAGGCCGCCGCGACGAAGATAGTCACCACGAACACGGGGCGTATTCTCCGGGTGAGTGCCGATGCCGAACCCGGCCTCGGTGTCACTCCTCCCGTGACACCTCCACCCGCAGCTCTGGTGGATCCCGCGCGTCGCGCTGACGTCCTGTTCCGGGTCCGCCGCGACGAGGGTCACGAGATCAGCGCGTGGTGGATGATCGGAGCCTTCCTCGCGACCAGCGGTCTGGTCATCCTGCTTCTCAGCGGCGTCCCCGGCATCGCCTGACCTCTTCTGTCGCACCCCCGACGGACTCGGTCATGGCGTCGACGTCTCGTCTCCTGCCAGGCGCGCTCGCACGTCGCCGACGTCAGCGGTGACTGCCGAGGCGCTCACGCGGTCCACTGTGACATCGGCGCTCTCGGGAAGATCGTCTGCGGCGAGCAGCTCGGGAGCCGTGAAGCGGCGTGCGCTCGCCGCGGTCGACGGGGTCACGGAGGCGAGCGCGGTTTCGTCGACCCCCGGGAACTGTCGGGCCGTGACCAGCACACGCGTCTCGAGGGAGCCGGCGAAGCGGTTGTAGCTGTCGACCGTCCGCTCCAGAGCGCGGCGCAGATCGTCGGCGTGCCCGGCGAGGGTTCCCAGGCGGTCGTACAGCTGCGTGCCGAGCGCGAGCAGGGTGCGGGCCTCGGTGGACACTTCCTGTTGCGTCCAGGTGAAGGCCACCGTCTTCAGGACCGCCCACAGGTTGACGGGTGACGCGAGTGCCACGCGGCGGCTGAATGCGTAGTCGAGCAGCGTCGGATCCTCATCGATGGCGGCGGCCAGAAGTGATTCGCTCGGTAGGAAGCAGATCACGAACTCCGGGCTCGCGTCGAGGCCGGTCCAGTACGCCTTCTTCGCCAGCGCGTCGATGTGCGCGCGGACCGCCTTGACGTGCTTGTGCATGTGCGCGCGGCGCTGTGATTCGTGTGCGTCTCCCTGCGGAAGTGCGGAGGCCTCGAGATAGGCGTCGAGGGGCACCTTGGCATCGACGGCGATCGAGCTGCCGCCCGCGAGACGGATGACCATGTCGGGTCGTCCCTGTCCGCGGTCGGAGGAGATCGTCGCCTGCAGGTCGAAGTCGATGTGCCGAGTGAGGCCGGCGGCTTCGACCACACGGCGGAGCTGAGTCTCGCCCCAGACACCGCGCGTGGCGGTCGAGCGCAGGGCTCCCGCTAGTGATTCCGTGGTTGCCCGCAGTGCCTCGTCGGACTCCTGGGCACGACGCAGCTGCTCCTCGAGCGTGCCGAACTGCGCGTGACGCTCCCGCTCGATCGCGGCGACCTTGGTCTGCATCTGCTGCAGACTCTCCCGCACCGGCGCGAGGGCGGTCAGGACGGCATTCTGCTGCTGGACTCTCTGGGCTTCGGCGCGCTGCTCGGTCCTGGCGTGCTCGACGGCGTCGCGGTAGAGGTCGTATTGGCGGTCACGGTCGTCGCGCGCAGCCGCGAGTTCGGCCTGCGCACGGGCGAGCTCCGCGGCCCCGCGGCCGGCCCGCAGAAACCAGCCCACAGCGACGCCCACCGCGAGGGCGACGAGGACGAGAACGACAGAGAGTGCATCCATGTGTTCATGATGCTCCCGGCGTCCGACATTCCGAGGTCGCCGCGCACGCAGGGCGCGGCGGATCAGGCGACCGCGCGCTCCAGCACGGGCGCGATCGTGGCTACGGGTGCGGTCACGCGCAGGCTCAGGGCATCGGCGAGGGCGAAGACGTCGGCGGCGCCCGCTCGGGCTGCCGCGTCGATCACGATCTGTGCGCATGCGCGGGCGTCTGCGAGAGCGTCGTGATGTGCGAACTCCGCGAAGCCGGCGGCGGCTGCGGCCACGGGTAGGCGATAGGACTCGAGGTCGTAGGTCTTGCGGGCGACCTGAAGGCTGCACAGTGATCGATAGGGCGGGCAACTCTGCCCCGTGGCCTCGGAGGCGCGGCGCAGGACGTTGAGGTCGAAGCCGGCGTTGTGGGCGACCAGCACGTCGGCTCCGGCGAACGCGCACAGGCGGTCGAACTGGTCGACCCAGGTGGCGGCCGAAAGGACATCCTCGGGCTGGATGCCGTGGATGCGAACGTTCCACTCCTGGAACTCGTCGTGCCCGGGCGGCGGCTGGATCAGCCATCCCGTGGTGGCGACGACCTCGCCTCCGCGCACACGGACGAGTCCGACGGAGCAGGCCGAGGCAGGGCTGGAGTTCGCGGTCTCGAAGTCGATCGCAGTGAAGTCCAAAGGCACAGAACCACTCTCCCTCCGAGCGCGCCGAGCGGCACGCAGACTCGCCGTAGGCTGGCGGCATGGCTGAGGAGATGGCGACGTCGTTCGGAGCACAGGCCGGAGACTACGAGGTCGGACGGCCTGAGTACCCTTTCGATGCTGTCGCGTGGATGCTGGAGAAGATGCCGGTCGGCTCGCGGCGGATCGCCGACGTCGGCGCGGGCACGGGGAAACTCACCAGGGTCCTGGCCGGGGCGCCGGAAGCGGAGATCGTCGCGATCGATCCGGACCCGAAGATGCTCGCCGCTCTTCGGATCGCTGTGCCCGGCGTGCCGACGTTCGCGGGCACGGCGGAATCCCTTCCGCTCCCTGACTCCAGCCTCGACGCCGCGGTGCTCGGGCAGGCCTGGCACTGGGTGGATCCCGTCACCGGCTCGGCCGAGATCGGTCGCACGGTGCGCAGTGGGGGAGTGCTCGGCTTGATCTGGAACATCCGCGACGAGCGCGTCTCTTGGGTGCGGCGCCTCACCGAGATCATGCACGGCAGCAATGCCGAGGTCATGCTGGCCGACGGCGGGCCCGAGGTCGCCGCGCCGTTCGGGCCGTTGGAGGAGAAGTCATGGGACTGGGTGCGTCCGATCTCGCGTGACCACCTGCACCGGATGGCGTCCTCGCGCAGCTTCGTCATCACCGCCACCGCCGAAGAGAAGGCGCGGATCCGGCAAGAGATGGACGACCTCTTCGACGAACTCGGACTCGACGGCGAGAGCACGATCGACCTGCCCTATGTGACCAGGGCGTTCCGAGCGATCCGGGACTGAGCCGCGCGCGGCGGGAGCTCCCGGTTCCGGCGATCCCGCCAGGCGGGGCGAGGTAGACTCGTGCCCCGTGGCTCTCACTATCGGCATCGTCGGCCTGCCCAACGTCGGCAAGTCCACTCTCTTCAACGCACTCACCAAGAACGACGTGCTCGCGGCGAACTATCCGTTCGCGACGATCGAGCCCAACGTCGGCGTGGTGAACCTGCCCGACCCGCGTCTGGAGAAGCTCGCCGAGATCTTCGGCAGCGAGCGGATCCTCCCGGCTGCGGTGTCGTTCGTCGACATCGCCGGCATCGTGCGCGGCGCGAGCGAGGGAGAGGGACTCGGCAACAAGTTCCTGGCGAACATCCGCGAGGCCGATGCCATCGCGCAGGTCGTCCGTGGGTTCGCCGACGACGACGTCGTGCACGTCGACGGCACGGTGAATCCCGCGTCCGACATGGAGACGATCAACGCCGAGCTCATGCTCGCCGACCTGGAAACCGTCGACAAGGCGATCGCCCGCTACGAGAAGGAAGTTCGCGGCAAGAAGATCGAGCCCGTCGTGCTCGAGACCGCGAAGGCAGCGAAGGACGCCCTGGAGCGTGGCGTGCTGCTGTCGGTCGCCGGCATCGATCTGACGCCGATCCGAGAGCTCGGTCTGCTCACCGCCAAGCCCGTCATCTTCGTGTTCAACGTCGACGAGGCCGTGCTGACCGACGATGCGCGCAAGGCGGAGCTTGCCGCTCTCGTCGCTCCCGCGAAGGCGATCTTCCTCGACGCGAAGATCGAGTCCGAGCTCATCGACCTCGATCCGGAGGATGCGGCAGAACTGCTCGCGTCGACCGGCCAGGACGAGTCGGGCCTGGACCAGCTCGCCCGCATCGGCTTCGACACCCTCGGCCTGCAGACCTACCTCACGGCCGGTCCGAAGGAGGCTCGTGCGTGGACGATCCCCAAGGGGTCGAAGGCGCCGCAGGCGGCCGGTGTCATCCACACCGACTTCGAGAAGGGCTTCATCAAGGCGGAGATCGTCTCGTTCGACGACCTGGTCGAGACGGGCTCCGTCGTGGAAGCCCGCGCCAAGGGCAAGGCACGCCTCGAAGGTAAGGACTACGTCATGCAGGACGGCGACGTCGTCGAGTTCCGCTTCAACAACTAGCGTCATTCTTGTTGACGATCACTCCTGATCCCACGGCAGCCTCACCTGCGGCAGGATGTAGATGCGGCCGAGGGTCGCGACCGGATGCCTCGTCATGTACTCGGCGGCTTCGTCGATCGAATCGGCGGTGATGAGGTCGTAGCCGGCGAACCACTCCTTGAACTCGGGGAACGGGCCGTCGGTGATCAGGGCGCGGCCGTCACGGACGACGACGGACTTCGCCTGCTCGGGACCCGCGACAGGTGCCCCCTCGCCCAGACGTCCCGCCGCTTCGCCCTCGGCAGCCCAGCGCTCGAGCATCGCCTGGTCCTCGGATTGGGGCAGATCGGTGCCGGTGGGGTCGGACATGTGGACGACGAGGTACTTGCTGCTCATGAGGGTTCTCCATTCGATGGTGCGAGCTGATTCCGTCGGCGGATGAGGTGAGTGGTCTCGGCGGTGTTCCCGGCCAGACCGATTGCGCGATCATAGGCCGCTCGGGCGTCGGCGGAGCGGCCGGTCGCGCGCAGCAGTTCCGCACGGGTGACGTGGAAGGCGTGATGGCCGTCGAGCGTGTCGGCGAGTCGGTCGATGATCGCGAGAGCGAGGTCGGGTGAGTCGTGTTCGGAGATCGCGATGGCCTTGTTGAGGGTGACGAGTGGACTCGGGTCGATCTCCTCGAGCCGGGAGTAGAGGCTCGCGATGCGCGCCCAGTCGGTGTCACGCGGGTGCGGGGCGGTGACGTGGGCGGCATTGATCTCCGCGAGTAGCCGGTATCTGCCGGAGGGCTCATCAGCCTCCCGTGATCCGAGCAATTGCAGACCCTCAGCGATCAACTCTCGATCCCAGGACCCCCGATCCTGCTCATCGAGCCGCACCAGCTCACCGTCGACCGAGACGCGGGCCTGAGAGCGGGCGTCGGTGAGCAGCATCAACGCGAGCAGACCGACCACCTCGGCATCGTCAGGACGGAGTCCCTGTGCGAGCCGGGTGAGTCGGATCCCCTCGGCGGTCAGCTCGCGCCGGATCGCGGGCGTGTCGGGGCCGGAAGCGAGGTATCCCTCGTTGAAGACGAGATACAGCACAACGAGGACGGCATCGATGCGCTCGGGGAGGTCCTCCGCCGTGGGGATCGCGAAGGGGACGCCGGCCGCCTTGAGCTTCGCTTTGGCCCGGCTGATCCGCTGACCCATGGTCGTGTCCTGCACGAGGAACGCGTGGGCGATCTCGGCGACGGTGAGCCCGCCGACGATCCTCAAGGTCAGCGCGACGCGCGCGTCGAGCGAGAGCGCCGGATGGCAGCAGATGAACAGCAGCCGAAGCCGATCATCCTCGATGGCGCCGGTCGGGGCGGCGGGTTCCGGATCGTGCAGCCGCAGCGCCTCCCAGTGCTTCTCGTCTCGACGCGCCTCACGTCGCAGCCGGTCGATCGCCCTGCGATTCGCTGTCGTGGTCAACCACCCGGCAGGGTTCGGCGGTACGCCGTGTGCTGGCCAATGCTCGACAGCGGTCGCGAACGCCTCCGCGGTCATCTCCTCGGCCAGGTCGAGGTCTCCGAACCGCCGCGTGAGTCCCGCGACGATCCGCGCCCACTCCTCCCGATGCGTGCGCGTGATCACCGTCGCGACATCCCGAGTGTCGTCCCGGGGTTCCGGCATGGCCATCATCTCCTCGCTGCATATACTCCGAGCGGGCCGTTCAGCTTGCGACAGTCTTCCGGAAAAGCCGCCGGATCGGTGTGCGGTCGGAAGACTTTCGCCGCGGGCCCTCGGCCTCGGCGGCCGCCCTGCGTTCAGCGGCAACGCGACGTCGCTCCGCCTCAACCATGGCCCGCCGGGTCTCGGCCTGGTGATAGATGATCGTCAACATCGGATCCATAAACATGGAGGAGGCCCTTCCTGATCGGGCCGGAATCGTTGCATCCGGCTATCAGGACCACGAACGGGCGCGGCTCATTTCGACACCGGCGTGACAGTGACAGGTTCTGTTGGCCTGATCGCGGTGGTATGCCACCGTTTCGCTTCCATGTGACAGATCACATGAATCATCGCGGAGAGGCCTGATCGCTTTCAGGACACGTCCGGATGGGGTGCGGCACAGCTTTGTGCCGACTTCATTTCGCCGATCCCACATCGGCACTCGCATTGCCTCGATCCGCGCCACGGCGGATCGAGGCAATGCGCGTGCAGACGGTGCCGCGTGTTCGCCTTCCCGGCATCGAGCTAACTGACGAAGCTACACGGCGTCGCTGCTCTCCACCGTCGACGTGCGCCGGGTTGCTATCGGGCGAAAGTACGTATCCGATGAGACTCATTCAGGTCGAGTTCGCTCCGAACGTCACCCAGTTGGCAACGCTACCGACCGTACGCTCCCAATCAACGCTTGTGAATAGCGGGGTGGCCGAGTAGGCGAAGGTGCGCCGCGAATCCGGCGATCCTATGAGGCTGCTTGGTTACGGCACGTCGTGGGGTCCTGGTATAACGTCTAGCATTATTAACGGGGTCCGTTATATTCTTGGGTGTGATCAGATCGTTCGGGAGCAAGGCGACCGAACGTCTGTGGCGTCGTGAGCGCGTACCGTCGGTCGATCCTCGGATCCTCTCGGTGGCGTTGCGCAAGCTCCGTCAAGTGGGGTCTGCAGAATCGATTGACGATCTTCGTCTCCCGCCAGGAAACCGGCTGGAAGCTCTGAAGGGTGATCGAGCCGGCCAATACAGCATCAGAGTCAATGACCAGTGGCGGATCTGCTTCGTGTGGACCGACGCTGGCCCAGAGGAGGTGGAGATCGTTGACTACCATTGACAAGATTCCCCCGATTCACCCGGGTGAGGTCCTCATGGAGGACTTCATCAAGGGTTTCGAGATCACGCAGAACAAGCTCGCTGTCGCCATCGGTGTGCCGCCGCGTCGGATCAATGAGATCGTGCACGGCAAGCGGGGAATCTCGGCTGATACCGCCCTGCGGCTTGCACGATACTTCGGTGTCTCGGCACAGTTCTGGCTCAATCTTCAGACGCGGTACGAACTGGATCTGGCTGAGGATCGTGCCGCCGAGCAGATCGCGGCGATCAAACCACTTCAGGCTGCGCAACGACTGACTTCCACGGACCGGAGGACCCATGGCGATCGATGAGGCCCAGCCGACAGCGGGGTTCGGCAAAGCCGGGAGGCCGTGATGGAGTTCGAGACACCGGATTCGTTTCCCGCCGCGCTCGGGAGACGCCGCGCGCTGGTCATCCGTGTCTGCCTGGTCATCGTCATCGTCGGGCTCGTGGTGAGCGGGGTCACCGCCTTCCCGCTCCGCGAAGAGTTGTCGCTCGGGCGCGACATCCTGAACAACACGGGCCTCAGCGCGACCTTCCCCGACGTCGCCTTCTGGGTGCAGCGGGTAGCGGAAGGGCTCGACGTCACCGGGAGCGCGTATCCGTTCCTGGCCTATGGCACGGATTGGCTGGCGTTCGCGCACTTGGCCATCGCGGTGGCCTTCATCGGTCCGCTCATCGATCCAGTGCGCAACGTGTGGGTGACCATCTGGGGCCTCATCATGTGCGCGGGTATCGTCCCGCTGGCGGTGATCGCCGGAGCCATCCGTGGTCTGCCGATCGGCTGGCAGCTCATCGACATCTCCTTCGGGGTCGTGGCTGCGGTGCCTCTCACGATCGCACTCGTGCTGACGCGACGACTCGAGAGATCGAATGTCGTCACCGCTGTCGGAGGAACCGCGTCCGTGCACCATCCGCACGGGTGACAGGATTGACGGATGACCGCAACACTCGTGGCCCAAGGGCTGGCCGGCGGGTACGGCCACCGCACCCTGTTCGACTCCCTCGACCTGACCGTCACCGCGGGTGATGTCGTGGGCCTCGTCGGGGCCAACGGCGCAGGGAAGTCGACCCTCCTGAAGCTGCTGGCCGGTGTCGACGAGCCGCAGGCCGGGACGATTCGGCTCTCGCCGCCGGATGCCTTCGTCGGATGGCTCCCGCAGGAACACGAGCGCGTCGCGGGTGAGAGCGTGGTCGACTACATCGGACGCCGGACCGGGTGTGCGGCGGCGACCAGAGACATGGATGCTGCCGCAGCGGCCCTCGGGGATCCGTCTCTCGCTGCGCCTGGCACAGACCCCGCCGACACCTACTCGGCCGCGCTGGATCGTTGGCTGGCCAGCGGGGCGGCAGACCTCGAAGAGCGGCTTCCGGCAGTGCTCGCCGACCTCGGCCTCGATCTGGGCGAGGATCCGGCCCACACGCTGATGACATCGCTGTCGGGCGGACAAGCGGCGCGCGTCGGTCTGGCCGCACTGCTGCTGTCGCGCTTCGACATCGCGCTGCTGGACGAGCCGACGAACGATCTCGACCTGGACGGCATCGAGCGGCTGGAGGCGTTCGTGCGCGGCCTCCGCGGAGGTGTCGTCGTGGTCAGCCACGATCGCGAGTTCCTCGCCCGATGTGTCACCCGCGTCCTGGAGCTCGATCTCGCGCAGGGGAGCAACCGCGTGTTCGGCGGCGGCTACGACTCGTACTTGGAGGAGCGGGCGACGATCCGTCGACAGCAGCGTGAGAAGTACGACGAGTTCGCGGACAAGAAGGCCGACCTCGTCGCCCGAGCCCGCACCCAGCGTGAGTGGTCGAGCCAGGGCGTGCGCAACGCGATGAAGAAGGCGCCCGACAACGACAAGATCAAACGCAAGGCCTCGGCGGAGTCGAGTGAGAAGCAGGCGCAGAAGGTGCGTCAGATGGAGAGCAGGATCGCTCGGCTCGAAGAGGTCGAGGAGCCGCGCAAGGAATGGCAGCTCGAGTTCACGATCGGTTCGGCGCCGCGTTCCAGCTCGGTGGTATCCACGCTGAGTTCCGCCGTCTTCCGACAGGGATCCTTCCAGCTCGGCCCGGTGTCGCTCCAGGTGAACGCGGGGGAGCGGATCGGCATCACCGGCCCGAACGGCGCCGGGAAGTCGACGCTGCTGCGCGGGCTGCTCGGGCGGCAACTCCCCGATGAGGGAACGGCGAGCCTCGGTGGGAGCGTGCAGATCGGCGAGATCGACCAGGCCCGTGCGCAGCTCGTCGGCACGCAGCCGCTCGCCGGCGCCTTCGAGGAGCTCGTGCCGGAGATGGCGTCGGGCGAGGTGCGCACGCTCCTCGCGAAGTTCGGTCTCAAAGCCGATCACGTGATGCGCGCCGTCGACGAGCTCTCGCCCGGGGAACGCACCCGCGCAGGACTGGCTCTGCTGCAGGCGCGGGGCGTCAACCTGCTCGTGCTCGACGAGCCGACGAACCACCTCGACCTGCCCGCGATCGAGCAGCTCGAACAGGCGCTCGAGTCCTACGAGGGCACTCTGTTGCTCGTCACCCATGACCGTCGGATGCTCGCGACCGTGAAGACCGACCGGCACTGGCGGGTGGAGGCCGGGCAGGTGACGGAGGTCTGAGCGGCAGCGTCGGCCGGAGAGCACATGCGGCTAGGCTGGAGGACGGCGGCTCCGGCCGCGGTCCGGTCGCTGGCGTCCGCCGTGGACATCCCGCCTGAGTTCCTGACACCGACGGCACGAGGAGATTCACGCCGATGACCGACACTCAGATCTTCGAACCCGACGGTCGCGCGATCCCGTTCGTCGATGAAGGCGACGGTCCTGTCAAGCTCGTCCTGATCCAGGAGCGCGATCTGGCAGCCGACGTCCTCGGTGTCGTGGCACACTACCTCGCCGAGGAAGCGGGGTTCCACGTGCTGCGCATCGGCCATCGAGCCGAGGCCAAGAGCGAAGAGGTCTCCCTCGACGATCGGGTCGAGGACGCCCTCGCCGTGATCGACCACGTCGGGTTGGGTGATACCTGGATCGGCGGGCACGGCTTCGGCGGCACGGTCGCACGGGCCTTCGCCTTGGCGCACGCCGACCGGGTGAACGGTCTCGCACTGCTGGGCGTCGAAGAGAACGACCTGCCCCTTGCGCCGGTGATGCCCGTGCTGATCATCCAGGGCACCAAGGACCTCGCCAATCGGTTCGCCAACGGTGAGCAGCTGCAGTCCACGGCACCCGAGCGTGCGAGTGTCAAGAGCATCGACGGCGCTGATCACCTGTTCCCGATGACACACCCGATCGAGACCGCGGTCGTCATCGAGGAGTACCTCGACTGGGATTGAGCCCCTGACGGGCGCTCAGCGCCCCTGACGCTTCTTGTACGGCTTCGGCTGCCCCTTCACAGCGGGCGCCCGGCCCTTGCCCTTCGAGGCTTTGGCCTTGCCTCCGGCCGGGGCAGGGGCGTTGCGCACCGGCTCCGGTGCGGCGGCCACCTCGGCCCGCGCCTCCACCAGCAGAAGCTCGCCGACGGGCGTCAAACGCGTGGGCCCGTCGCGATGGACGATCGGGTGACCCACCTCGGCCTCGAGTTTGTCGATCGAAGTGTAGAGAGAAGCCAGCGGGATGCCGAGCTTCTCCGCCGCGCGCGGGAAGTGCAGTTCGTCCGCGAGGACGACGAAGCGGCGGAGCAGGGAAATCTTCACGATGGCCTTTCGACTGCGCACACGGGCGTGCGAGCTCGCTCCAGGTTACGCGGTGCAGACAGACGGATGCCGCGGCCGAGTCGGCCGCGGCATCCGGAATCCTTCGGTCAGGCGACCTGCGGTGTGACGGCGAACGACACGGAGCCTTCGTCGTCGACGCCGGCATCGAGGATCTTGTCGTCGAGGGCGGCGACAGCGGACTCGTCGAGGAACAGCCGGGTACCGGCGACCTCCACGACCTGGTCCTGCGGCTCCGGGTCGGTGGCGACGAGCACGGCGAGACGTGCACTGCCCTCCGGGCCCTGGGCCTCGGTCGAGTGGATGCGGAGCCCGGCGTCCGGGGCGTCCGTCTGACGGCTGACGAGAGTCGTCACGATTGCGGAGGCGTTGTCGGTGAGGGTGAGCACGAGACTCTCCTTCCGGTTGGGGCATGACGCGGTCGCGACATGTCCTCGCTACGATGCCCGACGTCGGGAATGCTCTCAACCCCCTTGCGCGTCCTCGGAGGAGACTCTTACCCTGCTCGCAGGTTCTTGCGCAGGAACACCTGTGCGGTGCCGTCGCCGTCGGGAACGCGCTCGTGCTCCTCATACCCGCACGATCGGTAGAGGCGGATGTTCGCCTCGCTCAGGCTCCCCGTGAACAGCTCCGCGACGTCCGCTCCGGACGCCCTCTCGGCGCTCTCGAGCAGTAGTCTGCCGATTCCCTCGCCCTGCACGTCCGGTGCGATCGCGATCCTGCCGATCAGCAACAGACCGTCTCTCTCGACGTAGCGGATGGCGCCGACGAGGCGCCCGTCGATGCGCGCGGTCAGTCCCGACTCGGAGCGCAGCTCTGCTTCCAACTCGGAGAGCGTCTGTGTCAGGGGTGGCATGTCGACACTGCCGTAGATGGCGGCTTCCGAGACGAAGGCAGCGCGTTGCACCGTCAGCACCTCGCCGGCGTCCTCATCGCTGATCGGGGAGATGACGATCTCCGATTGCGTCTTTTCCTGGTCTTCGTTCACGATGTCCGTGTCACTCACGCGTGTCAGATTCCGGGTTCCGCCCCCGCGGTGTCAACCCCCTCGCTCTCGGCTGCGCGCTGGATTAACGTCAGCCGCAGGAGGTACATCATGGCGAAAAGCACGACCACCAAAAAGGCCGGCGACTCGACGAAGCGCGCGGCGAAGACGACCAGGCAGCAGAACGCGGAGAAGGGCTTCACAGCCTCGAAGACCCTTGCGGACAACCTGCAGGCCGTGCTCGTCGATCTGCTCGATCTCGCGATCCAGGGAAAGCAGGCACACTGGAACGTCGTGGGGCGCAACTTCCGCGACACGCACCGCCAGCTCGACGAGATCATCGACGATGCACGCACCTTCAGCGACACGATCGCGGAGCGCATGCGGGCCTTGCATGCCGTCCCCGACGGGCGCAGTGCGACCATCGCGAAGACGAGCTCGCTTCCCGAGTTCCCCGCCGGCGAGGTCTCGACCTCCGAGACGATCGACCTCGTCACGGAGCGACTGGAGGCGGCGGTCGCAACAGCACGAGACGTGCATGACGCTGTCGATGAGGCGGACCCGACCTCTGCGGACCTCTTGCACGCCATCATCGAACGGCTCGAGCAGTTCGCATGGATGGTCAGCGCAGAGAACCGGAGCCCAGCAGGACGCTGACTGCGGGTACCGCGGGGCCGTCACTCGGCGGCGGCTCCGCGGGCGTGGGCGCTGCCGCGCATGATCCGCGGAAGCGCCGCCCACAGCGCCGTCACGAGGACCAGCGCCGCGACGAGCGCGATGATGCCGGCGACGCGGTTGACCGTGAAGTCGATGATCAGCGTCGTCACGCCGATGGTCAGCGCGCCGATCACGACGAGGTCGATGCGGACGATCCGCGCCGCGATGCGCACCAGTTCGGGCTTGCGACGCCGACCGAACAGCGCCCGGTGCATCCCCACGGGTGCCAGGGCGAGAATCGTCGCCACCGCCGCAAGAGCGACGAGCACGACGTAGAGATCGCGCTGGAGCGCGTCCATGTCGGTGAAGCGTGGCTGGAAGGCGACCGCAAGGAGGAAGCCGGTGAGGATCTGGGTCCCCGTCTGCATGACGCGAAGCTCCTGAAGAAGCTCTTCCCAGTTGCGATCGGCCCGCTCGTTCGCGGTCTCGTCACGGCCGTCGAGACCGTTCCCTCCACCCGAAGGATCTGATGTCATGGTCTCAGTGTGGTTTCCCCGCTCGGCCGCTGTCCAGACGCTTGCATCCGTGGAACGAAAGAAGGCATGATGACGCTCCCTCCGATCCGCGACTGGTGGCCTGAACTCTCCGAAGACGGGCGACGGGCCGTGCTCGACGCCGATACCCCGCACCTCGACGAGGCGGTGCGCGAGGAGATCCGCGTGATCACCGGTGCTGTCGTCGGGATGGTGGAGTCCTTGAGTGACGAGGATCTCGAGTACGCACGCACACACCCCGCGGAGAGGGGCTGATCGCAGGAACCCGCGCTTACGCGGCGTCGGGCTCCGTGGTCTCGGCGCCTTCCTCACGCAGTCGCGGTTCGGTGCGACGCTCGGGCCGCGCGCCGGCCTTGTCCGCGTAGAACGCTCGGATCCGATCCATGTCGGCCCCCACATCGCCGGTCAGATCGATGGTCGGACCGAGCCCGCTCGTCATGGTCGTGCGATCCACGAAGCCGAGCGTCACCGGCATACCTGTCTCGCGAGCGATCCGATAGAACCCCGACTTCCAGTACTCGTTGCCGCCTCGGGTGCCGTCGGGTGTCACGACGAGCCCGAAGACGGTACCCGCGTGCACCTGGCCCACGACGTCGTTGACCACCCTCGCGGGGTCAGCACGGTCGACGGGGATTCCGCCGAGCCCACGCATGATCGGACCGCGCCATCCACGGAAGAGGCTCTTCTTGCCGAGCCAATGCACGTCGATGCCGAGTCGCCAGGCGATCGCCAGCATCAGCACGAAGTCCCAGTTGGACGTATGCGGAGCGCCGACCAGAACGGTCGGCCGCGTCGGCGCTGCCTCGCTCACGAGCGTCCATCTGCTGAAAGCCCAGAACATGCGGGCGAGGAGTCGTTTGACCATCCCTCAACCGTACGGGAGAACCGCGGTCGATCTGCGGGCATGTCCGACCGTGCGGATCCGGCGCCACCCCTTCCCGACAGGCGTAGCATCGAGGGGTGAAGAACACGCGGCAGGATTCCGTGCAGCAGGACGAGCCCGCCGGGCTGCAACCGCTCCTGGACTCCTTGAACCTGCTCGAGGGCGACGCTGCGGGCTACTGCAGCAATGGCGTCTGCCAGTTCCCCGCTCCGAAGAGCGAGTAAGAGACAGACGCCATCGCGGGCAGCCTCCGAACGATCAGTGCCCGGCAGGCAGTGCCTCGCCGGCATCGTCGGAAGGCTTGCGGACGAACGGGCTCAGCGCCACGGCCGCGAGCGAGATGAACGCCGCGATCAGGAACGCCGTGCGAGCACCGGGAGCACCCGCAACCGCGGTCGACAGGCCCTCCTGCTCTCCGGCATGCAGGATCGTGGAGTAGGTCACCAGCAGCAGGGCGACTCCCGTGGCCCCGGCAACCTGCTGCAGGGTGTTCAACACCGCGGAACCGTGCGAGTACAGGGAGCGCTGCAGCGAACCCAGCGAGGCGGAGAACAGCGGCGTGAACGACATCGCGAGCCCGACCGACATGGCCGCCTGAACGATGATGAGCGCCCACCAGATGGTGTGTTCGCCGACCGTCGAGTAGAAGAACAGCGACGACGAGACCAGGATCGTGCCGGGGATGAGCAGCGGGCGAGTGCCGCGCGCGTCGTAGACACGGCCCATGATCGGTCCGAGCAGTCCCATCAGCAGGGAACCGGGGAGGAGGATCAGGCCGGACTGGAGCGGGTTGAGCCCGGCGACGTTCTGCAGGTACTGCGGCAGGAGCGTCAGAGTGCCGAACATCGACAGCGCCAGGATCGACATGATGATCACGGACAGCGTGAAGTTGCGGGAGCGGAAGACGCGCAGATCGAGCAGTGCGTCATCGATGCGCTGCAGCAGGAGCTGACGCCAGACGAACAGCCCCAGCGACAGTGCACCGACGATCAGCGAGATGATGCCGGCGGTCTCACCCGATCCGCCCTCGGCACCGAACTGGCTGAGCCCGAACACGACGCCGCCGAAGCCGAGCGCTGCGAGCGGGATCGAGAGGATGTCGAGCGGGACGGACCGGGTCTCGCCGAGGTTCGTCATCCACTTCACGCCCATGAGGAGGGCGATCAGCGAGATCGGCAGGATGATCCCGAAGAGTGCGCGCCAGCTGGCGAACTCGAGCACGGCACCGGCGAGGGTCGGACCGATCGCCGGAGCGAGCGAGATCACGAGGCCGACACGGCCCATCATGCGGCCACGCGACTGCGGTGGCACGACGTTCATGATCGTCGTCATCAGCAGCGGCATCATGATGCCGGTGCCGGCGGCCTGGATCACGCGACCGATCAGCAGCACGGTGAAGCCGGGCGCGACGAGGGCCACGAGGGTGCCGAGCGAGAACGCGGTCATCGCGGCGATGAAGACCTGGCGCGTGGTGAACCGCTGCAGGATGAAGCCCGTGGTCGGGATCACGACTGCCATCGTGAGCATGAACGCGCTCGTGAGCCACTGGCCGAGCTCGGGCGGGATGCCCAGGTCGGTGTTCAGGTGGGGGATCGCGATCCCCATCGTGGTCTCGTTGAGGATCGCGACGAAGGCGGCGACGAGCAGCAGCCAGATCACGCGCATGTCGGTGCGGGAGATCTCGCCCCCTGCCGTCGCGGGGGTCGTCGAGATGGAGCCGGTATCGACGGCAGACATGGGCGGCCTCCAGGGCGAAGAAGAAACGGATTTCGCGAGAGTTCGCAAGAGTCAATCAGCGTAACGGCAATCGCCGACATTTCATTCCGAACTCACAGATATCCGTGGAGGACGGGTGCGCGGGCCGTGATGTCCCCGCGCGTGGGTACGCTGGCGCCATGAGCATGGGCGGCATGGGCGGCGGACACCGCGGTGGGTTCCGCGGAGTCGACGAAGACGCGCAACGGAAGCTGAACGCCGAGGCGCCACGGATCGCCGGGCTGGGTTCGCGGGTGGTCTCGCTCTTCAGCGCCTATCGCTGGCGCATCTTCTTCACGGGGATCCTCGTCATCGTCGGAGCCGCGATCGCCGTCGTCCCGCCCCTGATCGTGCAGCGCATCTTCGACGATGCGCTGTTCCCCGTCGCCGGGGGTGGCCCGCACCTCGAGCTGCTGGCCTGGCTCGTCGCCGCGATGGTCGGCCTGTTCCTGCTCTCCGCGGTGCTCGGTGTCGCCCAGACCTGGCTGACGTCCACGGTCGGCAACAACGTGACGGGCGATCTGCGGGTAAAACTCTTCGAGCACCTGCAAGCGATGGAACTCGGCTTCTTCACCCGCACCAAGACGGGGGTCATCCAGTCCCGTCTGCAGAACGACGTCGGCGGGGTCTCGGGCGTGCTGACCAACACCGTCACCAGCATCCTGGGCAACGTCGTCACCGTGATCGCTTCGCTGGTCGCCATGATCCTGATCGATTGGCGTCTGACGCTCATCGCGGTCGTCATGATGCCGTTCCTCATCTTCGTCCAGCGCCGTGTGGGTCAGGTGCGCGCGCGGATCGCCGGCGAGACGCAGGAATCCCTCTCCGAACTGACCTCGATCACGCAGGAGACGCTGAGCGTGTCGGGGATGCTGCTGTCGAAGGCGTTCAACCGCCAGCGCACGGAGTCCGAGCGCTATCAGGCGGAGAACCGCAATCAGGTCGTCCTGCAGGTGCGGAGGGCGATGAGCGGTCAGGGCTTCTTCGCGGTCGTGCAGGTGCTCATGGCCAGTGTGCCCGCCGTCATCTACCTCGTCTCGGGGTATCTGATCGCGGGCGGAACCGGGGCCATCACCGCAGGAACCGTGGTCGCGTTCACGACGGTGCAGGCGCGACTGCTCATGCCGTTGATGGGACTGATGCGCGTCTCCCTCGACGTGCAGACCTCTTCGGCATTGTTCGCGCGCATCTTCGAGTACCTCGACCTGGTGCCCGAGATCCAGGATGCCCCCGACGCGATCACGGTCGACCAGGCTCCGGGGCCGCGCGGAAGGCTCGAATTCGTCGACGTCGTCTTCCGTTACCCGGACGCGTCCGCCGAGGCCCGTGCGACCTTGGACGGGGTCTCGTTCGTCGCGGAACCGGGACAGCACGTCGCCTTCGTCGGACCGTCCGGCGCAGGAAAGACCACGATCCTCTACCTCGCTCCGCGTCTGTATGAAGCCAAGGGGGGCGCCGTGCTGTTCGCCGGTGCCGATGTCCGCGAACTCTCCCAGGAGTCGATCATCGACCACGTGGGCATCGTGTCGCAGGAGACGTATCTCTTCCACGCCACCATCCGCGAGAACCTTCGCTATGCCAAGCCGGATGCGACCGAGGACGAACTGATCGCGGCCTGCACGGCTGCCAACATCCACCACATCATCGCCGGGTTCGAGCAGGGCTACGACACCGTCGTGGGCGAGCGCGGGTACCGGCTCTCCGGTGGCGAGAAGCAACGCATCGCGATCGCCCGCGTGCTGCTCAAGGATCCGCCGGTCCTGCTCCTCGACGAGGCGACCTCCGCTCTCGACACCGTCTCGGAACGGGTCGTGCAGGAGGCGCTGGACGAGGCGGCGAAGGGACGGACCACGCTGTCGATCGCGCATCGACTGTCGACCGTGATGGGCGCGGATGTGATCCACGTCCTCGAAGCCGGGCGCATCGTCGAGTCCGGCACCCACACCGAGCTCCTCGCGCTCGGCGGTCTCTATGCCGAGCTCGCAGCGGAACAGGTCGCGGCCTCCCGCGTGCTCGATACCGAGGCCGCAGTCGAACAGGCCGTGACCGGAGGAGCCCCCGCCCCGCTCGCCGATCGTCGTGCGGACAGGGCGCCTGCCGACTCTGCGGGTGCCGACGCGGTCGCGACGATCACGGCGGCGGTGCCGTTGCTCGCGGAGCCTCGGCCCGATGAGCCGATCTACCCGCCGGAGTCCTGAGACGCTGTGTTCGGCCTCAGTGCACCGAGAGGCCCCCGTCGACGAACAGCGAGTGTCCGGTCACGTAGGCCGAGCCTGCGCCGGCGAGGAAGACGGCAGCACCGGCGAAGTCGCTCGGAAGACCGTTGCGGCCGATCATCGTGCGTGCCGCGAGCTCGGCGATCTTCGCGGGATCCTCCTGCAGACGGGCGTTCAGTGGGGTGAGCACGAACCCGGGCACCAGGGTGTTGCTGGTCACGCCGGTGCCGCCCCATGCCTCCGCCTCAGAACGCATGAGCGATTCCACAGCTCCCTTGGACACACCGTAGATCCCGCTGCCGACGAAGGCGCGGTGGGCCTGCTGGGAACTGATATGGATGAGTCGGCCGTAGCCGCGTTCCGCCATGCCGGGTGCGTATCGCTGTCCGAGGAGGAAGGGAGCGAGCGCGTTGACCGTCATCGTTGCATCCCAGTCGTCCTCGGTGATCTCCGGGAACGGAGGGCGGATGTTGATCCCGGCCGAGTTGACGAGGATGTCCGGTTCGCCGAACGGCTCGGTGGCCGCCTCCGCGACCGCGTGGATGCCCGCACGGGTGCGGAGATCGCCGACGACCCCCGCGGCGCGGCAGCCGTGCGCGCGGAGCTCTTCGACGGTCTCGTCGATGCGGGCCTCACCGCGGGCGACGATGACGGTCGCGGCACCGGCGCGGGCGAGCGCGGTGGCGATGCCCCGGCCGATCCCGGAGCTGCCGCCCGTCACGACCGCCGTGCGACCGTCGAGCGAGAAGAGAGAGGAGAGGTAGTCGTGCATGTCGTGGGTACCTGTTCGGTCGGAGGGCGTGCGTCACCACGCGAGCGCGGCGGCGATGGCGGGGTCGGGCGCGGCGTCGGCGAACTCGGGGAGTGCCCGGAGTTCCGCGATGAACGCATCGACCTCGGCCGCGTAGGCCGGGTCGGGGTGGGTGCTCGCGATCTCGAGCAGGGGTGCGATGTCCATCGCGAGGATCAGGTCGAGTCGGGCGGTGACGGATGCGCGGGCGCCCGCGTCGTGCAGGACGCGGATGCCGCCACGCAACGCCGCGAGGTAGTCGCGCAGGACGGACAGCTGCGACTTGCTCTGCGTGATCGACGTGCCGTCAGCGCGGAGGCGCCATCGCACGACGACGTCGGGGATCACGTCGAAGGCGCGCGCCCGGGTGTACATCAGCTGCGCGACCACCTGATCTTCGTACGCGACACCCTCGGGGAATCGGAGGTCCCGCCAGAAGGCGGTGCGGCTCACCTTCGACCACGCGACGATGTTCGACACCGCCTGCGGGTGCGCGGTGAGGGTCGTGCCGAGTCGCTCCGGAGAGGTCGCGGCCGCCACCCAGGGCTGCACCCGCCCTGCGACGTAGCCGGACCCCTCCGGGCGGGAACGCACGTACGCACCGGCCACGAAGTCGCTTCCGGTGTGGTCGAGCGTGCGGGTCATCCGGGCGAGCGCATCGGGGAGGAGCTCATCGTCGCCGTCGAGGAATCCGAGGTATCGGGTGTCGACCCGGTCGAGTCCGAGGTTGCGCGCGGCTCCGAGGCCGCGGGAGGCCGGGTGGTGGATCGCCGTGAAGCGTCGGTCCGTGGCCGCGGCCGCATCGAAGATCGCTCCCGTGTCGTCGGTGGACCCGTCGTCGATGAGGATCGCCCGCCACCGGCGCTCGGTCTGCGCACGCAGGGAGTCGAGGGCTGCAGGGGCGAAGGCGGCGATATCGCGTCCGGGGACGACCAGCGTCACGATCGGGTCGGAGGCAGTCACCAGCTGAGTCTATGGCCGGGCATCAGCCTCGGGCCGCGTGCAGGGAGTCGATGACGAGTTCCGCGAGTCGTTCGGGTGCGCCATCGGGCAGTGCCTCCCTGCCGAAGGTGAATCGGACCGAGGTCTGCGCCACCTCGGGGGGCACGCCGCACGCGAGGAGGACGTGCGAGGGGTCGTCGCTGCCCGCCGCGCAGGCCGAGCCGCTCGAGGAGATGATCCCCCGGCGTTCAAGCTCGAGGAGCACCGATTCACCGCTGGTGCCCGCGAAGGTGAAGCTCGCTGTGCCGGGCAGGCGGTGCGCGGGGTCGCCGGTGAGCGCGGCTTCGGGGATGCCGGAGAGCACGAGGGAGATGAACCGTGCCGTGGTTGCCGCGACACGGGGTGCCAGGACCTCCCGCTCGCTCTCCGCGACTTCCAGGGCGGTCGCCAGTGCGACGGCTCCGGCGACGTTCTCCGTGCCCGACCGACGCCCGCGTTCCTGACCGCCCCCGTGCAGCACCGGTTCCAGGGGTATGCGACCTCGCACGGCCAGAGCGCCGATGCCTTTGGGAGCGCCGAGCTTGTGACCGGCAATGGAGACGGCGTCGGCGCCGAGCCCGTCAAGCGGAAGCCACCCCGCCGATTGCACCGCATCCAGGTGGAGGGGCACGCGAGAAGCCCGGGCCACGGACGCCAGCGCCGTCGCGTCCTGGACCGTGCCCACCTCGTTGTTCGCATGGCCGATGGAGATCAGTGCCGTGTCGTCTCTGATCGCCGACGCGAGCGCAGCCGGTGCGATCCGACCGGCGTCGTCGACGGGAAGCATCGTCACCTCGACCCCGTGGAAGCGTTGCAGGTACGCGGCGGATTCCAGGATCGACTCGTGTTCGATCGGGGAGATGACGAGATGCCGCTTCCCGGCCTCGAGGGCCGCGAGCGTGATGCCCTTCACCGCGAGGTTGTTCGCTTCCGTCCCGCCCGCGGTGAAGACCACATCGCCGGTGCGCAGTCCCAGCACCCGCGCGACCCGGACGCGGGCGTCGTCGAGTGCGCTCGCCGCCGCTTCGCCTGCCGTGTGATGGCTCGAGGGATTGCCGAACACTCCGGTGAGGTACGGACGCATCGCGTCGAGCACCTCCGGACGCACCGGAGAGGTCGCTGCATGGTCGAGGTAGAGCACGATGTTCAGTCGATCCGCAGATCCAGGCCGAGGTCGAGGGCGCGGGCCGAGTGGGTCAGAGCCCCGACTGAGATCACGTCCACCCCGGTGCGGGCGATGTCGCCGACGGTGTCGAGGTTCACTCCACCGGAGGCTTCGACCGTCGCTCGCCCGCCGATCAGGGCGACGCCCGCACGCAGATCGTCGAGGGAGAAGTTGTCGAGCAGCACCGTGTGGGCACCGCCGTCGAGGACGGCCGGGATCTGGTCGAGACGGTCGACTTCGACGACGACGTGCGTGGTGTGCGGAAGCCGCGACAGTGCCTGACGCAGAGCGGTCGCGAGGTCGAGACCCGATCGGGTGAGCACGGCCAGGTGGTTGTCCTTCGCCATCACCGCGTCCGACAGGGAGTAGCGGTGGTTGCGGCCGCCGCCCGATTCGACCGCATGCCGCTCGAAGGCGCGCAGCCCCGGCGTGGTCTTGCGTGTGTCGGCGATGCGCGCAGCCGTGCCCTCGATCGCGCTGACGTACGCCGCGGTGAGGCTCGCGATGCCGCTCATCCGCTGCGCGAAGTTCAGCGCCACCCGTTCGGCCGTCAGGATGCTGCGTGCCGAGCCCGACACCGAAGCGAGGACATCGCCCGCGGCGAACTCGTCGCCGTCGCCGACGTGCACGTCGACGATGAGCTCGTCATCGGTGAGGGCGAAGGCGGCCGCGAAGACCGCGCCACCGCTGAACACGCCGGGTTCGCGGGCCACGAGGTCAGCCGTGGCCGTCGCCTCCGCCGGGAGCAGGGTGGTGCTGGTGAGGTCTCCCCAGGGGGCGTCTTCTTCGAGGGCTGCTCCGACGACGCGGGTGAGGGTGGCGCGGGTGAGCATCAGACGGTCTCCAGGATCGATGAGCGGTCGCGGGACGACGGGAGCGCTTCAGGGGTGGGGGCGTCGACGCGATGGTGTGCCCCCACCGAGTCGGTGCGGGCGAGGGCGGCGGCAGCAGTGGCCTCGGCGAGTAGCAGCAGGTTCGCGTCTTCGTGCTCCGTGGCCGTGGCCGGAGCGGGGACGGCGGCGGCCCATGCACGCACGGTGGCCCAGGCTCGGGCGAGTTGCGCGCCGGAGCGCAGGAGCCCGACGTCCTCCCACATCAGCCGCTGCAAGGCGGTGCGGGTGAAGGCGGGCGGCGCAGACGAAAGGGGCGCGGGCTCGTGGACGGCCGCGGGAGACGGTTCCGGTGAGATCGGGCGCCAGGGAGTCCCGAGCGCGGCCGCGGCTCGGGCCCCGAACACGGCCCCTTCCAACAGGGAGTTGGAGGCGAGTCGATTCGCGCCGTGGACGCCGGTGCGTGCGACCTCGCCGACCGCAGAGAGCCCGGGGATCGTGGTGCGGCCATCGAGGTCGGTGACGATGCCGCCCATCAGGTAGTGGGCGGCCGGAGTGACGGGGATGGGCTCGCGTGACCAGTCGTATCCGCGTTCCCTCGTCACGCGATCGATGGTCGGGAACCGCGCCGCCAGCTTCTCGGCGTCCAGCATGCTGGCGTCGAGACGCACGGGTGTCGCCTGGATCGCTGCGTGCCTCGCGATGGCGCGCGACACGACATCCCGCGGAGCGAGTTCACCGTCCGGGTGACTGTCGAAGGTGAAACGACGGCCGCGGTCATCGACCAGTGTCGCCCCCTCTCCGCGCACAGCCTCCGAGATGAGGAATGCCGGTCCCGACGCCAGGATCGTCGGATGGAACTGGACGAACTCCAGATCGGCGACGGCGGCTCCCGCGCGCAGGGCCGCGGCGATGCCGTCGCCCGTCGCGCCGCGGGGGTTCGTCGTGTGCGCGTAGAGATGCCCGGCGCCGCCGGTGGCGAGGATCACGGCATCGGCGAAGAGCTCGACGGTCTTCCCGCCGATGAGGAGGACGACGCCGCGCGCGGTGTGATCCGCGACGATCACCTCGGTCAGGAGCGCGTGCTCCACGATGCTCATGGACGCCCGGCGGGCAGCGGCGACGAGCGCTGCGGAGATCGCGGCTCCGGTGGCGTCTCCGCCCGCGTGCACGATGCGGGCGTGGCCGTGCGCGGCCTCCCGCCCGAGCTGCAGCTCGCCGTCTGCCGTCCTGTCGAAGGCGACACCTCGGCTGATCAGCTCTGCGATCCGCTCTGCCGCGTCGGCGACGAGCGCCCGCACCGCAGCCGGGTCGGCGAGTCCTGCGCCCGCGTCCATCGTGTCGTCCGCGTGCTGCTCTGCCGAGTCGCCGGGCCCGTAGATCCCGGCCACACCGCCCTGCGCGAGCGCGGTGCATCCGTCTCCGAGCGCACCCTTGGTGACCACCGTCACCGAGTGGCCGGCCTCCTCGGCGTGGAGCGCAGCGGTGAGGCCCGCGATGCCCGATCCGACGACGATGACGTTCATCGCACGCCTGCGGCCACCGGGGGCTTGGCGGCGAGCATCCGCTCCAGCGCCACTCGCGCGGGATCGGCGATGTCGCCGGAGACCGTGATCCGGTTCGGGGTGCGGCCCGCCACGAGTTCCTCCAGTACCCAGGCCAGGTAGCCGGGATGGATGCGGTACATCGTCGAACAGGGGCACACGACGGGGTCGAGACAGAAGATCTCGTGCTGCGGATACTGCGCCGCGAGTCGTCGGACGAGGTTGATCTCGGTGCCGATCGCGAAGACGGAAGGCTCGGTCGCCGCGTCGATCGCCCGCCGGATGTACTCGGTCGAGCCGGCCTCGTCGGCGGCGTCGACGACCTCCATCGGGCATTCGGGGTGCACGATCACGCGGACGCCGGGGTGTTCGGCACGGGCTTGCTCGATCTGACCGACCGTGAAGCGCCGGTGCACCGAGCAGAAGCCGTGCCACAGGATCACCCGGGAGTCGAGGAGATGCTCGGCGGACGAACCACCGAGCGCTCGCCGCGGGTTCCACATCGGCATCTGCTCGAGCGGCACGCCCATCGCCTTGGCGGTGTTGCGCCCCAGATGCTGGTCGGGGAAGAACAGCACGCGACGGCCGCGCTCGAAGGCCCACTCGAGCACGGTCTGGGCGTTCGACGACGTGCAGACGATCCCGCCGTGACGCCCGACGAAGCCCTTGATCGCGGCGGAGGAGTTCATGTAGGTCACCGGGATCACCGGTACCCGGCCTTCGGCGTCTGTGGCCTCGAGGTCGCCGAAGACCTCCTCGAGCTGTTCCCAACACTCCTCGACCTGGTCGATGTCGGCCATGTCGGCCATCGAGCAGCCGGCGGCGAGGTTCGGGAGGATCACGGCCTGGTCGGGCTGGGAGAGCAGGTCGGCGGTCTCGGCCATGAAGTGCACCCCGCAGAACACGATCGCCTCGGCGTCAGCCCGGCCTTTGGCGGCGGTGGCGAGCTGGAAGGAGTCGCCGACGTAGTCCGCGTGCTGGACGACCTCTTCGCGCTGATAGAAGTGACCGAGGATGACGACCCGGTCGCCGAGCGTCTCCTTGGCCGCGCGGATCCGTCCGTCGAGCTCTTCCTCGGATGCCTCCCGGTACTCGGCGGGCAGCTCGCCCTGCCGCGGGGCTCCGGTCGGGATGACGTCGCCCATCGAGGAACCGGGACCGTATCCCGGGCGCGCGTCGAAGTCCCAGGGGCCGGCGGCGAGGTCCGTCGTGCAGGTGGCGTCGGTCGACGCGCCGGTGACGATCGCCTGGATTGCATGGTCCACCGAGGGGTCCAGCGGTGGAACGGCGGGAGCGGGTACGAAGGTGATGCTCATCGGGTGCTCGTTTCTTCGGGACCGAGCGGGCCGCGGTCGGCCAGCTCGACATCGGTGTTGTCGCGGTACAGACGTGCAGGACGATGGCTTCCGGTGCGGAAGCGGTCGGTGGGGAGGAGGTTTCCGGCGGCCTCGACCTGGCGGCGGAAGTTCGCCGGGTCGAGGGTCCGGCCGAGGATCGACTCGTAGGCCTCCCGGAGCTCGGCAAGCGTGAACTCCTCGGGGAGGAAGCCTTGGGCGACCCGGCTGTATCCGACCTTGTTGCGGAGTCGCCACAGCGCGTATTCGACGATCTCGGAGTGATCGAAAGCCAGTCGGGGCAGCTGATCCACATCGAACCAGCGCACGTTCTCGGGGGCGCGGCCGGAAGCCTGGTGCGCCGCGATCTGGGCGGTCACGTCGTCCTGGCGGAGCAGCGCCCAGTACACGATCGAGACGACTCGGGTGGGGGAGCGGTCGACCGCACCGAAGGCGTAGAGCTGCTCCAGGTAGCTGGGTGCGAGACCTGTGGTCTCCGCGAGTGTGCGCGCAGCCGCGTCGACGGGGGATTCGGCCACGGTCAGCCAGCCGCCGGGAAGCGCCCACTGCTGTGCGAACGGCTCGCGGGTGCGTAGCACGAGCGGCAGCGCGAGCCGCGCCCGCCCGTCATCGGTGCGCCGCAGCGTCAGGATCACCGTCGATACGGCGACCCGGATGTCACTGCTTTGAGTCATAGACACCTTAACCTCCGAGAACGATCTTAGTGTCATGCGGACCCTTAGTGCGCACGTGTGACGCGATCCGTCGCCGAGTCCGAAACGTTATCCGACGAGCGCAAGGAGCCTTGTTTATCGGCATAGGGGTTTGTTAGGTTACTGTCCTAACAAACCCCTTCGTGGTGGCCAGCCGGTCGCCTCCCCGGGGCCCGCGAACCCCATACCCGGGGTTCTGCTCCATCCGGAGCGATCCCTCCTGCAGTGCAGCACCGAGAGGAAACAAGAGAAATGATCCGAAACGGAAAGCGCAAGCTCGCGCTCACCGCCATCGCCGGAGCATCCGTCCTCGCCCTGGGCCTGACCGCCTGTGGCACCGGCGGCAGCGGCGATGACAACGCCGACAGCGACCGCGCCCTTCGTGTCTGGGCCGGCAGCCAGACACCGATCACCGCGAACTACAACCCGTTCGCACCGACCGTGCTCCACGGCGCGCTCGGGCCGATCTACGAGCCGCTGTTCTTCTTCAACAAGACGGCTGACTCCGAGCCCGTCGGACTCATCGGCGACACGTTCGAGTACAACGAGGACGGCACGGCGATCACGATCACCATCAAGCCCGACCTCACCTGGAGCGACGGCGAGCCGCTCACCGCGAACGACGTCGCGTTCTCCTTCAACTACGAGGCCAACAACCCCGAGGGCAACGGCCTGGTCTCCGCCGAAGCCACGGACGACACCACCGTCGTGCTGACCTACTCGTCGGCGCAGTACACGACCGAGTTCCAGCGTCTGGGCTCGACCTACATCCTCCCCGAGCACATCTGGGCGGACGTCACCGACTTCGCGAACTTCACGAACGAGGAGCCCGTCGGCTCCGGGGCCTACGTCGTCGACAAGACCACGAGCGAGTCGTACACCCTCGTCGCGAACGAGAACTTCCGCGATGCCGACAAGCTCGGCGTCAAGAAGGTCCAGTACATCGCCGTCGACAACAACCAGACCGCGCAGGATCTGCTGGCGGCCGGCAAGCTCGACTGGACGGGCATGTTCATCCCGAACCCGGACGACGTGACCGGCAACGGGAAGATCGACTGGATCAACACCCCGCAGGACCCGACCGTGCTGTACACCTGCTCGAACGCCGACCTCGGCTGCACCGGTCCGCAGACCGACGTCGCCGTGCGCCAGGCGCTCAACGCTGCGATCGACCGCGCCACCATCAAGGACAAGGCTTTCGTCGGTCTGACCGGTGACATCTCGCCGACGTTCGCCCTGCTGCCGCGCGACGAGAAGTGGGTCGCGGACCCTGCCAACGAGGTCAGCCCGCAGGAGGCGAACGTCGCCGAGGCGGGGGAGATCCTCGAGGCGGCGGGCTACACCAAGGGTTCGAGCGGCATCTATGAGAAGGACGGCGTGCCCCTCGAGCTGACCCTCACCTCGGTCGACGGGTGGACGGACTACAACGACGCCGCGAAGCTGATCGCCGAGCAGGCCGAGGCCGCCGGAATCAAGATCACCGCGTCGACGGTGCAGTGGCAGGAGTTCTCCGACGCCCGGCAGGGTGGCGAGTTCCAGCTGATCGTCGGTGGTGTCATCGGCACCTCCGTGGCGGACCCGTTCCAGATCTACCGTGACTGGTTCGGCGGCACCACCGTCCAGTCGACCAGCCCGGTGGGTGCTGAGGTCCCGGCGGGCCGCTGGAACTTCAGCCGCTACGACAACCCCGTCGTCGACGAGGCGATCCAGTCGGCCATCAGCACCAACGACGAGGCGGAGAAGAAGGAACTCTACGGCACGATCCAGACCGAGATCGTGCGTGACCTGCCCTACATCCCGCTCGTCATCAACGCGACCCAGACCTTCTACAACACGAAGGACTTCACGGGCTGGCCGACCGAGGAAGACCTCTACGCCTTCCCGCCGTCCTGGGGCGCGATCGCGGCGGGCTACGTCCTGACGCAGCTGCAGCCGGTCAAGTAACCGAGAGGAGTCGGGGAAGAAGGAAGTCAGGAAACAGTGACATGAAGTTCTATGCACGAAGAATCGGGTTCTACGCGTTCACGCTCTGGGCCGCGATCTCCATCAACTTCCTTCTTCCCCGGCTCATGCCGGGGAACCCGGCCGACATCATGATCGCCAAGATGCAGCGGGCCGGCGGCGAGGTCTCCGAGACGGCCATCCGCAACATCAAGCTCCTGCTCGGCGGCGACGACTCCTCCCTGTGGGAGCAGTACCTGGCGTACTGGGGACGCATGTTCCAGGGCGACCTCGGTGTCTCGGTCACGAAGTTCCCCACTCCGGTGACGGAGCTCATCGCCGGCGCTCTTCCGTGGACGCTCGTCCTGGTCGGCACCGCGACCGTCATCTCCTTCGTGCTCGGCGTCGTGCTCGGCGCCTGGGCCGGCTGGAAGCGCGGCACCTGGGTCGACCACCTGATCCCCGCGACCACCGTCCTCCAGTCGATCCCGTACTTCTGGATGGCCCTGATCCTGGTCGCCGTGTTCGCGGTCGGCCTCGGCTGGTTCCCGATCTTCGGCGGCTACGACGTGTTCGACTATCCGGACGGCCCCGAGCCGACGTGGGCGTTCTTCACCGATGCCGTGGCGCATGCGATCCTCCCGGCGATCACGATCGTGATCAGTTCGGTCGGTGGCTGGATGTTCGGCATGCGCAACATGATGGTGTCGACCCTCGCCGAGGACTACGTGCTCACGGCGGAGGCCAAGGGGCTTCGTCCGCGACGCATCATGACGACGTACGCGGCTCGCAACGCGGCGATCCCCTCGATCGCGGGGTTCTCGATCACACTCGGCTTCGTGGTCGCCGGTTCCATCGTCATGGAGCAGGTGTTCACCTACCCCGGCATCGGCAAGCTGATGTTCCAGGCCGTGACCAACAACGACTACGCGCTGATGCAGGGACTGTTCCTCGTCATCACCCTGACGGTGCTCGCCGCCAACTTCATCATGGACCTCGTCTATGGCTTCATCGACCCGAGGGCTCGCCAGAATGTCTGACACGAAGAACCCGCTCCTGACGCAGGAGCCGCCGATCACGGCACCGGCCAGCACGATCTCCTTGGCCACTCAGCAAGGGCGCAAGCGGCGCCGTATCCTGCCCAGCACCTCACCCAAGTTCATCGTCGGCGCGAGCATCGTGGTCGCGATCGTGCTCTTCGCGATCATCGCGCCCTTCTTCACGCAGGATCCGCGCAGCACCGCGAACCCCGCGCTCCAGCCGCCCTCCGCGGAGCACTGGCTCGGTACGACCAAGCTCGGCAACGACATGTTCGCCCAGCTCGCCATCGGTGCCCAGGGCTCGCTGCTCATCGGCGTCACCGCCGGCGGCATCGCGATCATCCTCTCCCTCTTGTTCGGTGTCCTGGCGGGCTACCTGGGCGGATGGCGGGAGGACGGACTCGCGCTCCTCACCAACGTGATGATCGTGATCCCCGGGTTGCCGCTCGTGATGGTGATCGCCTCCTTCGTGCCGCAGCGCAGCTGGCAGCTCGTCGCGTTCGTGCTCGGTATCACGTCATGGGCCGGGGCCGCCTATGTGCTGCGGCTGCAGACGAGGTCGTTGCGCACGAGGGACTACGTCTACGCCTCGAAGGTCGCGGGGGAGCGCTCTTTCCGCGTGATCCTCGTGGAGATCATGCCGAACCTGCTCCCTCTGCTCGCGGCACAGTTCCTCTTCGCCATCATCTTCGCGATCCTCGGTGAGGCGGGTCTGTCCTATCTCGGCCTGGGCCCTAATTCGTCGATCACGTGGGGATCGATCCTGAACGACGCCCAATCGGGGCAGGCTCTCGGTCGCGGAGCGTGGTGGTGGTTCGTGCCGCCCGGACTCATGATCGCGTTGCTCGGCGCCGGGCTGTCTCTCATCAACTTCGCGATCGACGAGGTCATAAACCCGAAGCTGCGCAATGCGCCGGAGGCCGCGCGTCGTGTGCGCAAGGCCGCCAAGACCAAGGGAGTCACCGCATGAGCGAGCCGGTGCTGACGGCACGGAACGTGTCGATCGAGTACGAAGTCGATCCGCCGGTGAAGGCGGTGCGTGATGTCTCGCTCACCCTGAACCGCGGGGAGATCCTCGGCCTCGCCGGGGAGTCGGGCTGCGGGAAGACGACGCTGGCGTACGGGATGAACCGCCTTCTCAAGGCACCCGCGCTGATGACGGCCGGGGAGATCGTGTTCCACGACCGAGACGGTCAGGACATCGACGTCGTCGGGCTCGATGGCGAAGGCCTCCGAGCCTTCCGCTGGGACAAGATCTCCATGGTCTTCCAAGGAGCGATGAACTCCTTGAACCCGGTGATCAGCGTCAAGGCGCAGATCTTCGACATCTTCGACACGCACCGCCCCGGCATGAGCAAGAAAGCCAAGCAGGAGCGAGCCGAGGAACTGCTGACGCTGGTCGGCGTCGATCCGAGTCGGCTCACGAGCTTCCCGCACGAACTCTCGGGCGGTATGCGGCAGCGCATGATGATCGCGATGGCCCTGGCACTCGACCCTCAGGTCATGATCATGGATGAGCCGACCACCGCGCTCGACGTGGTCGTGCAGCGCGGCATCATCCGGGAGATCATGCGTCTTCGCGAGAAGCTGGGGTTCGCGGTGATCTTCATCACGCATGACCTCCCGATGCTGATCGAGATCAGTGACCGGATCGCGATCATGCTGCAGGGGCAGATCGTCGAGGAGGGGACGGCGGAAGAGATCTACCGCACCCCGCAGCACGAATACACGCGGCGGTTGCTGTCGAGCTTCCCGTCGCTCAAGGGCGAGCGGGGGGACTTCGTCCGCACCGGCGTCAGCCAGGAGGGCGTGCGATGAACGGGAACACCACCACAGAGACCGCGACCGGTGCCGGGGGGACGGCGACGTTGGAGGCGCGGAACCTGGTGAAGGACTTCCATCTGCGTTCGGGGTTCCGATCGAGCGTCCTGCATGCGGTGAAGGATGTGTCCTTCACGATCGAAGCGGGCAAGACGGTTGCTCTGGTGGGAGAGTCCGGGTCGGGGAAGTCGACGATCGCGCGGATGCTCATGAAGCTGGAGACTCCCACCAGCGGGGAGATCCTCCTCGACGGGAAGCCGTCGGGGACCGGAGGTCGGGCGCTGGAGGCCTATCGCTCGGATGTGCAGATGGTCTTCCAGGACCCGTTCGCCTCGCTGAACCCGTTCCATACGATCGTGCACCACCTGGAGCGGCCGCTGCGCCTGCACCACCCGGAGCTGTCGCGCACGCAGGTGCGGGAGCGCGCGGTGGAGCTCCTCGAGCGTGTGCGGTTGACGCCGGGGGAGAGTTTCGCCGAGCGTCGTCCGCATGAGCTGTCCGGTGGACAGCGGCAGCGCGTCGCCATCGCGCGGGCTCTCGCGCCCGGGGCACGGTTCATCGTGGCGGACGAGCCGGTCTCGATGCTGGACGTGTCGATCCGTCTCGGGGTGCTGAACCTGCTGGCGGAACTGCAGCGTGAGGAGAACCTGGGCGTGCTCTACATCACGCACGACCTGGCGACGGCGAGGCACTTCTCCGACGAGATCATGGTGCTCTACAAGGGCGATGTCGTCGAACGGGGCCCGGCGGACGAGGTCATCCTGAACCCGCAGCACGAGTACACCAAGACCCTCCTGGGCGCGGCACCCGAGCCGGACAACCTCGGACGTCTCCGTGACGAGGTCCGCCGCGAACTCGGCATCGCGAACTGACGGTCGGCACTCCGCCTTCAAATCGCGCGATTCGAACGCCGTTCCGGCGGATCCGGCACCGAGGATCCGACCGGCTAGACTGGACCCACAACTGAAGACAGGCCGTATGACCCACGCGGGAGAGCCCCGGCGAACGCAGCCGGGCACCGAAGGAGCAAGCCTCCCCGCCAATCTCTCAGGTATGCGTACCGCGCGGGTCCGGCCACTCTGAAAAGCGATCCCGCGACCGTGCGGATCCGCCGACGGTGAAAGCCCCGCCTCTGTGCACGGGTGAAACTCTCAGGCCTATGACAGAGGGGGAGTTCCGAGGGACGGCCCGCCGCCGTTCCGCCCGACACAGCCCGGGAGAACTCCATGTCCGAACCTCGCTACACCCCGTTGCGTGAACGCCACGAAGCGCTTGGCGCCTCGTTCACCGACTTCGGCGGCTGGCAGATGCCGGTCCGCTACACGTCCGACCTCGCCGAGCATCATGCGGTGCGCCAGAGCGTGGGGATGTTCGACATCTCGCACATGGCCGAGTTCACCGTGCGTGGCGACGGAGCCGGGGCGTTCCTCGACCATGCGCTCGCCGGTCGGCTGTCGGCGCTGGCGGTCGGCAAGGCCAAGTACTCGCTGCTGCTCGCCGAGTCCGGCGGGATCATCGACGACGTGATCGTCTACCGCCTGGCCGATGACGACTACCTCATCATCTCGAACGCGGGCAATCGAGACGCGGTGTCCGCTGCGTTGAGCGCTCGCACCGAGGGCTTCGGGGTCGTCGTGCAGGACGTGTCCGACGACTACGCCCTCATCGCCGTGCAGGGCCCGCACGCGGAGGCCGTCCTCGCGGCGACCACCGACCTCACCGATGTCAGCACCCCCTGGGATGAGCAGAAGTACTACGCCTGGGCGTCGGCCGGATACGCCGGCAAGCCCGTTCTCCTCGCGCGCACCGGCTATACCGGCGAGGACGGCTTCGAGCTGCTCGTCGCAGCCGACGACGCGGTCGCCCTCTGGGACGCCCTGCTCGCAGCAGGCGCTCCGCACGGACTCGTTCCCGCCGGACTCGCGGCGCGTGACACGCTGCGCCTCGAAGCGGGCATGCCGCTCTACGGCCACGAGCTGAGCCTCGAGACCCGTCCGGCGCAGGCCGGGCTCGGTCGCGTCGTCGTGACGGCGAAGGAGCGGTTCGTGGGCAAGGAGGCACTCCTCGCCGCTGAGCAGGACGAGACATCCGATGCACCGGTGCTGGTCGGCCTCGTCGCCGAGGGCAAACGTGCCGGGCGAGCCGGATACGCCGTGGTCGACGGCGACGGAACCACGCTCGGCGAGATCACCAGCGGGGCCCTCAGCCCGACACTCGGACATCCGATCGCGATGGCCTATGTGCACCCTTCTTCCGCTGACGCGGGAACCGCAGTATTCCTTGATGTGCGGGGGACCAGAATCCCCGCGACCGTGACCGCCCTGCCTTTCTACCGGAGGACCAAATGACCGACCTCGCCGCACTCCACTACACCGAAGAACACGAGTGGATCGCCGCTGACGGCGACACCGTGACGATCGGCATCACCGATTACGCCGCAGAGAAGCTGGGTGACGTCGTGTTCGTCGAGCTTCCCGCGGTCGGCACCGAGGTCACCGCGGGAGCGGTCGTCGGCGAGATCGAATCCACCAAGTCCGTCGGCGAGCTGTACGCGCCGGTCTCGGGAACGGTCGTCGAGATCAACGATGCGGCCGTCGACGATCCCTCGCTCGTCAATGCGGCGCCGTTCGAGGGCGGCTGGCTGCTCAAGGTGTCCGTCGCTGCCGGCGCGCTGGACGGACTGCTCGACCGCGACGCCTACGTCGCACTGACGGAGGGCTGATCGCGCAGTGGTCACTTTCGCCGATCGTCACATCGGACCGACGGATGCCGCGCAGCACACCATGCTCAGCGCTCTCGGTCTGGACATCTCCGGAGCAGACGACGCTCTGAGTCCGGTCGAGACGCTGATGCGTCAGGCCGTCCCCGCGTCGATCTACACCGGCCCGTCGTCCGACGCCGGGAGCGCGACGTCGCGGATCCCTGCCGCCGCGAGCGAGACCGAGGCGCTCGCCGAGTTGCGGGACCTCGCTTCGCGCAACACGGTGAACCGTCCGATGATCGGCCTGGGCTACTACGGCACCATCACGCCGCAGGTGATCCAGCGCAACGTGCTCGAGAACCCCTCCTGGTACACGGCGTACACGCCCTATCAGCCGGAGATCTCCCAGGGGCGCCTGGAAGCTCTCATCAACTTCCAGACGATGGTCGCCGAACTCACCGGGCTCACCACGGCCAACGCCTCGATGCTCGACGAGTCCACGGCTGTCGTCGAGGGGATGCTGCTCGCGCGACGCGCCTCGAAGTCGACCTCCACGGTGTTCGCCGTCGACGCGGACGCGCTTCCGCAGACCAAGGCGATGCTCGCGACGCGCGCCGAGGCCCTCGGAATCGAGCTCGTCTTCGTCGACTTCGCTGCGGGGGAGGAGCTGCCCGCCGAGTTGTTCGGCGTGTTCGTCCAGTATCCGGGAGCATCGGGTCGGCTCTGGGATCCGACCGCCGTGTTCGATGCTGCGCACCTCGCGGGCGGACTCGCGGTCGCCGCGGCCGACCTGCTCGCCCTCACCCTGATCGCATCGCCGGGCTCGCTCGGTGCCGACGTCGCGGTCGGCACGACCCAGCGCTTCGGCGTGCCGATGGGGTTCGGCGGGCCGCACGCGGGCTACATGGCGGTTCGTGCCGGTCTGGAGCGTCAGCTGCCCGGCCGACTCGTCGGGGTGTCCGTGGATGCCGACGGCAAGCCCGCTTACCGCCTCTCGTTGCAGACGCGAGAGCAGCACATCCGTCGCGAGAAGGCGACGTCGAACATCTGCACGGCCCAGGTGCTGTTGGCCGTCATGGCGTCGATGTATGCGGTCTATCACGGTCCGGATGGGCTCCGCGAGATCGCGACGCAGACGGCCGCGAAGGCCGCATTGCTGCGCGACTGGCTGACGGAGGCGGGCGTCGACATCGTGCATGCCCAGTTCTTCGACACCCTGCAGGTGCGGGTCCCCGGGCGGGCGGCCGAGTACGCCGCGCAGGCGCACGACGGCTACGGCATCCTGCTCCATGTCGCAGACGCCGACACGGTCGGGATCGCGGTCGATGAGACCACGACCCTCGGCGAGCTGCACCAGGTCACCCGCGTCTTCGGTGGCAAGAACGAGCGGGCTTTCGGGAATTTCGGCGCCGAGAAGCTGCGGGCGCTTCCGGTCGACCTGCTCCGTCAGGACGAGTACCTCACGCACCCCGTGTTCCACTCGCACCGTTCGGAGACCGCCATGATGCGGTACCTCAAGAGCCTGGCCGACCGCGACTACGCGCTCGATCGAGGCATGATCCCGCTGGGCTCGTGCACGATGAAGCTCAATGCGGCGACCGAGATGGCGGCGATCACGTGGCCCGAGTTCGCCGGTATCCACCCGTTCGCGCCGGCCTCCGACGTGCAGGGCTACCTCGAGCTCATCGAGCAGCTCGAGGGCTGGCTCGCCGAGGTCACCGGATACGACGCCGTCTCGCTGCAGCCGAACGCCGGTTCGCAGGGTGAGCTCGCCGGTCTGCTGGCGATACGCGGTTACCACCACGCGAACGGCGACCAGCACCGCACGGTGTGCCTCATCCCGTCGTCCGCCCACGGCACGAATGCGGCCTCGGCCGTGCTCGCGGGTATGAAGGTCGTGGTCGTCGCGACCGATGAGCTCGGCAACGTCGACCTCGACGATCTGCGCGCGAAGATCGCCCTGCACGCCGACTCCCTGTCGGCCCTGATGATCACCTACCCCTCCACACACGGTGTCTACGAGGAGCAGGTCGTCGAGATCACGGCCGCCGTGCACGACGCGGGCGGGCAGGTGTACGTCGACGGTGCGAACCTCAACGCGCTGCTCGGCTATGCGCGCTTCGGTGATCTGGGCGGCGACGTCTCGCACCTCAACCTGCACAAGACGTTCGCTATCCCGCACGGCGGCGGGGGACCCGGCATCGGACCGGTGGCGGCGAAGTCCCACCTCGCGCCGTTCCTCCCCTCGCACCCTCTCGCGCAGCGCGCCGAGCACTTCGGTGGCTTCACCTTCGACGGCGGGGTGATCTCGGCTGCTCCTTACGGCTCCGCCGGCATCCTGCCGATCTCCTGGGCGTACGTGCGCATGATGGGCGCTGACGGGCTGCGACGGGCGACCGCGGCGGCCGTGCTCTCGGCCAACTACATCGCGGAGCGCCTCTCGGCCCACTTCCCCGTCCTGTACACGGGTGAGAACGACCGGGTCGCGCACGAGTGCATCCTCGATCTGCGTCCACTCAAGGAGGCGACCGGCATCACGGTCGACGACGTCGCCAAGCGCCTCATCGACTACGGCTTCCACGCGCCGACCATGTCGTTCCCGGTCGCCGGCACACTCATGGTCGAGCCGACCGAGTCGGAGGACCTGGACGAGATCGAGCGCTTCATCGAGGCGATGATCCTGATCAAGGCGGAAGCGGACGCCGTGGCCGCAGGACGCTGGCCCGCCGACGACAACCCGCTCGTGCGTGCACCCCACACCGCGGTCTCGCTGATCGCGGGGGAGTGGGACCACGCCTACACGCGAGAGGAGGCGGCCTATCCCGTGCCTGCCCTCGTCGCAGGCAAGTACTGGCCGCCCGTGCGCCGGATCGACCAGGCCTACGGTGACCGCAATCTCGTGTGCGCGTGCCCGCCGGTGGAGGCGTTCGCCTGAGTTCTCGTGCTCATGTGAGCAGACGGTGCCGCACCTCCGTGGGGTGCGGCACCGTCTTCCTGTCTGCGCGTGTTTCGGCGAGATTACGGATGGTCACCACTCAGTAACGGTTCGTTAGCTGAGCGCGGCGCGGGCGGGGGTGCGGGTTACGCTCAGGTATCCCTGCTCGCTCGATGGTGAGTGCGCAGAATTCCCACGTCCACAGGAGGACACAAAGTGAAGCGCAACAAGATCGCCCTCGCGGGCGTCGCGCTGTTCGCGGTCGGCGCTCTGTCGCTCGCGGGCTGCGCAAGCGGATCCGGCAACAACGGTGACGGTGGCAACGGCTCGAACGCCGATCCCGACGCCATCATCACCACGAACGGCTCCGAGCCCGAGAACCCGTTGATCCCGACCAACACCAACGAGGTCGGCGGAGGCAAGATCCTCGACGAGATCTTCGCGGGTCTGGTCTACTACGACGCCGATGGCGAGCCGGTCAACGACATGGCCGAGGAGATCACCACCGAAGACCCTCAGCACCTCACCGTGAAGCTGAAGGAGGGGCAGACGTTCACCAACGGTGAAGAGGTCACCGCCGACAACTTCATCAAGGCGTGGAACGAGGGCGCGAAGGCCTCCAACGCACACCTCTCCAGCTACTTCTTCGAGGACATCGAGGGGTTCAGCTACGACGAGGACTCCGAGCTCACCGGTCTGGAGCAGGTGGACGACTACACGTTCACGATCGCGCTCAACAAGCCGGCCTCGGACTTCGCGCTGCGTCTCGGCTACTCCGCCTACTACCCGCTTCCCGATGTCGCTTTCGAGGACATGGACGCGTTCGGCCAGAACCCCATCGGCAACGGCCCGTACATGATCGACGGCGAAGATGCATGGCAGCACGACGTGCAGATCGACCTCGTCCGCAACGACGACTACGAGGGCGGGCGCAAGCCGGCCAACGGCGGTCTGACGATCAAGTTCTACGCCACGCAGGAATCGGCGTACGCCGACCTGCAGAGCAACGAGGTCGACGTGATCGACGCGATCCCGACCAATGCTCTGCCCGTTTTCCAGGATGAGTTCGGTGACCGCGCGGTCAACCAGCCTTCGGCTGTCTTCCAGTCGTTCACCATCGGCCAGTTCCTCCCGCACTTCAGCGGCGAAGAGGGCAAGCTGCGTCGTCAGGCGCTGTCGATGGCGATCAACCGCGAGGAGATCACCGACACGATCTTCTCCGGCACCCGCACCCCGGCGGCGGACTTCACGTCCCCTGTCATCGCCGGCTGGTCCGACTCGATCCCCGGCAACGAGGTCCTCAGCTACGACCCCGAGAAGGCCAAGGAACTCTGGGCCGAGGCTGACGCCATCGCTCCGTGGGAGGGCGACTTCAAGATCGCCTACAACTCCGACGGCGGACACGACGCCTGGGTCGACGCAGTGAGCAACAGCATCAAGAACACGCTCGGCATCGAGGCCTCGGGCGACCCGTACCCGACCTTCCAGGACCTGCGCAGCAAGATCAACGACCGCACCATCACCACGGCGGCACGTTCGGGCTGGCAGGCCGACTACCCGGGTCTGTACAACTTCCTCGGACCGCTCTACGCGACGGGCGCCGGTTCCAACGACGGTGACTACTCGAACCCTGAGTTCGACGACCTCATCTCCGCGGGCATCAGCAACCCCGACCCCGACGCGCAGCTCGAGGACTTCACCAAGGCACAGGAGATCCTGTTCCAGGACCTGCCTGCGATCCCGCTGTGGTACTCGAACGTGACCGGTGGGTTCAGCGAGAACGTCGACAACGTGACGTTCGGCTGGAACTCGGTCCCGCTGTACTACGAGATCACGAAGGCCGGCGAGTAAAGTCTGACGGCACTTCACCCATGAGGCGGTGACGATTCTTCGTCACCGCCTCATGGGCTGTGTTCGCCTCGCTTTCTTTGCCCTCAAGAAGGGACAAGCGGATGCTCGGTTACATTCTGAGACGTCTTCTGCAGGTGATCCCGGTCTTCTTCGGAGCCACCCTGCTCATCTATTTCCTCGTGTTCGCCATGCCCGGCGATCCGGTCCTCGCCCTCTTCGGTGACAAGACCCCGAACCCGGCGGTCCTCGAACAGTTGCGAGAGCAGTACCACCTGGACCAGCCGTTCCTGGTGCAGTACTGGTACTACATCACCGGCGTTCTCCAGGGCGACCTCGGGAACACCTACTCCGGTCGCTCCGTCTCCTCGGTGCTCGCTGCGACGCTCCCCGTCACCGGGCGTCTCGCGGTCATGGCGATCGGGATCGAGTTCGTGCTGGCGATCATCATCGGCACCCTCTCGGCGCTGCGCAAGGGGAAGCTGTTCGACAACGTGTCGCTCATCGTGGCACTCGTCGCGATCGCGATCCCGATCTTCGTGTTGGCGTTCCTCGCCCAGTACTTCCTCGCGATCCAACTCGGCTGGTTCAAACCCACGGTGGGAGCGGACAACGACTGGGGCGGTCTCTGGCTGCCTGCGATCGTCCTCGGGTTCAGCCTCTACGCCGTGAGCATGCGTCTGATGCGCAGCTCCGTCCTCGACACGCTGAACCAGGACTGGGTGCGCACCGCGTACAGCAAGGGTCTGTCACGCAGCCGCGTGCTCCCGGTGCATGTGCTGCGCAACTCCCTGATCCCCGTCATCACCAATTCAGCGACGAACTTCGGCGTACTGCTCGTGGGTGCGACCGTCACGGAGGGCATCTTCAACGTCCCCGGCGTCGGCAACACCCTTTTCGAAGCCATCCGTCGTGGTGAAGGACCCACCGTCGTCTCTTTCGTGACGGTGTTCGTCATCCTCTACGTCTTGGTCAACCTTGTCATCGACCTGCTCTACGGTCTGCTCGACCCGAGGATTCGCTATGCCTGATCCCACCTCTCAGAAGCACTACGTCGCTCCTGTCGACACCGAGTCGATCCACGTCGATGCGGTCAGGATCTCCGACAAGCCCAGTAACCTCTGGCTCGACGCCTGGCGTGATCTGCGTCGCCGTCCGCTGTTCTGGTTCTCCGTGGCCCTGGCGCTCTTCTTCCTCTTGATGGCGCTGTGGCCCACGCTGTTCACCCAGGTGCCCCCGGACAAAGGGTGCTACCTCAAGGACAGCAACGGCGGTCCGACCGAGGGCCATCCGCTCGGTTTCACCTTCCAGGGCTGCGACATCTACTCCCGCATCGTCTGGGGGTCGCGGACCTCGCTCGCGGTCGGCCTGATCGCCACCGTGATCTCTTCGATCCTCGGACTCATCATGGGTGCACTCGCGGGCTTCTACGGAGGATGGCTCGACTCGGTGCTCTCGCGCGTCGGCGACATTTTCTTCGCGATCCCCTACATCCTCGCCGCCGTGGTCGTGATGACCGTCTTCAAGGACTCTCGGTCCGTGTGGACGCTCGCCTTCGCGATCGGTGGGTTCGCCTGGGCGTCGACGGCGCGTGTCGTCCGCGCAGAAGTGCTGAGGGTCCGGCAGGCCGACTTCGTCATGGCATCGCAAGCGCTCGGTCAGTCGAAGTTCCGGATTCTCGTGAACCACGTCGTCCCGAACGCGCTCGCGCCGTTGCTGGTGATCTCGACGCTGGCACTCGCGGCGGCGATCGTCGCGGAGGCGACGCTGTCGTTCCTCGGCGTCGGTCTGGGCAGCGACACGATGTCCTGGGGCCTCGACATCGGTAAAGCTCAGGCTTCTCTGCGCGTTGCTCCGATGGCGCTCATCTATCCGTCGATCGCGCTCACCCTGGCGGTGCTCGCGTTCGTAACCCTGGGTGAACTCATCCGAGACGCCCTCGACCCGAAGGCGAGGGCCCGCCGATGAGCGAACGCACTCCCGACCAGGTGCCCCTGCTGAGCGTGCGCGACTTGAAGGTCGCCTTCCGCACGCAGGAGGGGCTTCGTGAAGTCCTCCACGGTGTCAGCTTCGACGTGCTCCCGGGCGAGACCGTCGCGATCGTGGGGGAGTCGGGTTCCGGCAAATCCACGACCGCCACGGCGATCATCGACCTGTTGGCCGGTACAGGACAGGTGACGGGCGGTTCCATCACCCTCGACGGTCGTGAGCTCACCACTCTCGGCCGTAGAGAGATGGAAGCCGTCCGAGGCCGCGACATCGGATTCGTGCCGCAGGACCCGATGTCGAGCCTGAACCCGGTGTGGAGCATCGGCTTCCAGGTGAAGGAGGCCGTCCGAGCCAACGGCATCGCCCAGGGTCGTGCCGCGGTCAAGGCGCGGACCGTCGAGGTGCTGCAGCAGGCAGGGCTCGCAGATGCTGAGCGCCGACTGCACCAGTATCCGCATCAGTTCTCCGGCGGCATGCGCCAGCGGGCGCTGATCGGGATCGGGCTCGCGGCCAATCCGAAGCTGCTCATCGCCGATGAGCCGACATCGGCTCTCGATGTCACGGTGCAGCGCGTGATCCTGGACCACATGGCAACGCTCACGCGGGACAAGGGCACCTCGGTGCTGCTGATCACTCACGATCTGGGACTCGCCGCGGAACGCGCCGAGAAGATCATCGTGATGAACGGCGGCAACATCGTCGAGGCGGGCCCGAGCCGACAGATCCTCGAGGATCCGCAGCACCCGTACACGAAGCGGCTGGTCGCGGCGGCACCGAGTGTGGCGTCGAAGCGGATCCAGGCCGTGGTCGCGGACCGCGGCATCGAGACGCGCGACGACCTCGCCGCGATCCCGCCGACCGTTCGCGTCGCAGGGCTGACCAAGGACTACAAGATCCGCCAGGGGAACTTCCGCAGTGAAGCCTTCCGTGCAGTGGACGATGTGTCCTTCGAGATCCCGCGCGGCAAGACCCTCGCGCTGGTGGGCGAGTCCGGTTCGGGCAAGTCGACCGTGGCGAAGATGGTGCTCAAGCTGGAGGATCCCACCAGCGGCACGATCGAGATCGACGGCCGCGACGTGTCGAACCTGTCGCGCGCGCAGTCCTTCGGTCTCCGTCGTCGGATGCAGCCGGTCTTCCAGGACCCGTACGGATCACTCGATCCGCTGCGCAACATCGGCAGCACGATCGCCGAACCCATGCAGATCCACGGCGTCGGTGGCCGCGCGTCGCAGCGTGAGCGAGTCAACGAGTTGCTGGAGCAGGTTGCTCTCCCGCAGGCTCTGGCGAGCAGATATCCGAGCGAACTCTCGGGCGGACAGCGGCAGCGTGTCGCGATCGCCCGGGCGTTGGCCCTCAAGCCGGACATCATCGTCCTCGACGAGGCGGTCTCGGCGCTCGACGTGCTGGTGCAGGACCAGGTGCTGAACCTCCTGGCGGACCTCCAGTCCGAGTTGGGCCTGACGTACCTGTTCATCACGCACGACCTCGCCGTCGTCCGCGTGTCGAGCGATCTCGTCTGCGTCATGGAGAAGGGGAAGATCGTCGAGCAGGGCACTGTCGACGAGATCTTCGCGAACCCGCAGGAGGAGTACACGGAGCGCCTCCTCCAGGCGATCCCGGGCGTGTCCCTCACCTTCGGAGGCGCCGGAGCGTGACCGCATCGCAACAACCCGAGGGCGCGCGCACATACCGCGCGCCCTCGGGCGTGGTCGTCCTCGTCTTCAGCGCCCTCCTGGCTTTGTTCCTGCTCGGCGACACCGCCGTTCGGGGAAGCTGGGAGCAGATGCTGCTCGTCGCTCCGTGGGTGCTGCTCGCCCTCTGGATCGTGTACGAGATCAGCTACGTCTCGCATGTCCGCGTGGATGCCCACGGTGTCGTCGTCCAGAACATGCTCCGCCGCACGCGCTTCGACTGGAGTCGCGTGCGCGACGTCGACCTGCGGTGGCAGCTGCTGTTCTCCCTGGACGACGGGCGCGAGGTCACCTGTTACGGCGGACCCGCCCGCGCCCGGCCACCCCGCCCCGGTCGCGGGGAGGACTCCGAGCCCAAGCCGTCATCCGGCCTTCACGCACTCACGGACATCCGCGACCTCTGGGACGCCGCGCCCGCGTCCGATGCGCCGATCCGACGCGAGTGGGATCGGCCGGCGATCATCGCGCTCGTGGTGATCGTGATCTGGGCGGTCGTCGCGATCCTCCTCGCCGGTTCCGCTTCGGCCTGATCGACTCAGCCGGGAAGTCCGAACAGTGCGGGCCACGTCGCCGCCGCCCAGGGGTACCCCACGAATGCGGCGGCGTCGATCACGAAGTGTGCGACCAGGAACGGTAGGAGGCGTCCGCTGCGCTGA
>NZ_JRKC01000055.1:0-29964 GCF_000800925.1 Microbacterium sp. ZOR0019
GGGGGGGAGCGGGCGGGGGCGGGGGGCTCAGCCGCGCATCGCGACACCGCGGCGCCAGTAGCCCATGAAGGCCACCTGCCCGCGGTCGATGCCGAGGTCCTTCACGAGGTGTCGGCGCAGGGTGGTGACCACGCCGCTCTCCCCCGCGATCCAGAAGTAGCGCTCGGCCGGGGCGTCGGCGGCGGCGATCTCCTCCCCGAGGCCGGAGTACGCCGGCGTCTCCCACAGCAGGTCCTCGCCGTCGATGTCGTTCACCAGGACCTCGTCTGAGGCGTCGGCGTCACCCAGGTAGCCGAGCGCCGCGGGGATGAGGTGCACGCCGTGCGGCTCGCCGGCGTCGCGCGGGAGCCAGTGCACGTCGACACCGGTCGGCGCATCGATGCGCAGCACGTCGGCCGGAGTCGGCACCTCGATGAAGGCGACACCGCGCAGGCCGCGAGGTGCGTCCTCCAGGATGCGGGCGATCGCCGGGGCCGCCGTCTCATCCCCCGCGAGCACGACCGATGCAGCGGCACCGGGGGCGAACTCAGCGCCGCCGTGCGCATCGACGCCGAGGCCGCGACGCGGTCCGACGAGGTACAGCTCCTGCCCGACCGCGGCCTGGTCCGCCCACAGCGACGCGGGGCCGGTCAGCCCCGGCTCGAGGTGCAGCACGAAGTCGACGTCGACCTCGGTCCCGGTCTCGTCGTCGACCCGGAGGTCCCGCACCGAGTAGGTGCGCATCGAGCCGCGCTCCTCTTCCGGCACCGCCAGGAACGCCTGCCACCAGTTGTCCGACGCGCGGTCGAGCTCGGGCAGCACCCCGGATGCCGGCGGGAAGACCAGCTTGATGCGACTGTCGAACACCTCGCCCGGGGTCCCGAACTCGAACAGGTCGTCCCCGCCGAAGGTCACGCGCACGAACGAGGGCGAGACCCGGACCACGGCGCGCACCTCGGCGCGGGTGAGGATGTAGGTCGGACGCTCGGTCGTGGTGGTCGTCTCAGCGGACATGATGCCTCCCGATGGGTGTGACCATCGGCGTACCGGAGACCGGGTCGATGGTGATCTGATTGGCGAGGCCGAAGACCTCTTCGACGAGGTCGGCGGTGACGACCTCCTGCGGGGCTCCCGCTGCATGCACCCTGCCGTCCTTCATGGCGACCAGTTCGTCGGCGTAGCGGGCGGCGAGGTTGAGGTCGTGCAGCACCATGACGATGGTCGTGCCGCGCGACACGCTCAGGTCGGTCAGCAGGTCCAGCACCTCGACCTGGTGCGCGACGTCCAGGAACGTGGTCGGCTCGTCGAGCAGCAGGATGTCCGTCTCCTGCGCGAGAGCCATCGCGATCCAGACGCGCTGCCGCTGTCCGCCCGAGAGCTCGTCCACGCTGCGGTCGGCCAGATCGGAGATGCCGGTCGCATCGAGCGCGTCCGCCACGACCTCGTAGTCGTGCGCGCTCCACCGCGCGAGCATCTTCTGGTGCGGGTGTCGCCCTCGTCCGACCAGGTCGGCGACCGCGATCCCCTCGGGCGCGATGGGCGATTGCGGCAGCAGACCGAGGATCCGCGCGACCTCCTTGGTCGGACGGGAGTGCACCGAGGCGCCGTCGAGCACGACCTGCCCCTCGGTCGGCGAGAGCAGGCGGGCCAGCGAGCGCAGCAGCGTCGACTTGCCGCAGCCGTTCGCGCCCACGATCGCGGTGATGCGTCCAGGAGCGATCTGCAGGTCGAGCCCGTCGATGACGGTGCGGTCGCCGTACGCGAGCGTCACCCCCTCGGCCGACAGGCTGTGCGAGACGGTCATAGCGAACCCCCGGAGCGGTTGGTGCGGATGAGCAGATAGATCAGGTACGGCGCGCCGACCACGCCGGTGATGACGCCGACGGGGTAGCGGGTGCCGAAGGCGAACTGGCCGATCAGGTCGCCGGCGAGCACGAGCACGGCGCCGACGAAGGCCGACGGCAGGAGCAGGTTCGCCCCGGGCCCGGTGATGCGGGCGGCGATGGGGCCCGCCATGAACGCGACGAAGGCGATGGGGCCGGTGGCCGCGGTCGCGAACGCGAGCAGCGCGACCGCGCCGAGGATGAGCAGCAGACGTGTGGCGTCGACGCGGACACCGAGTCCGGCGGCGGAGTCGTCACCGAGCCGCAGAGTCCCCAGAGCGCGACCTTGCGACAGCATCAGCGGCACGATGATCACCGCGGCGATCGCCATCGGCAGCACCCGCTCCCAGGACGCGTTGTTCAGGCTTCCCGTCAGCCACTGCATCGCGGTCTGGATGTCCCAGTTCGCCGCACGGGAGAGCAGGTACGAGATGACGCTCTGCAGCATCGCCGCGACGCCGATGCCGATCAGGATCAAGCGGGTGCCGGCGAAGCCGCCCTTGATCGAGAGCAGATAGATCGCCAGGGCCGTGAGCACCGCGCCGGCCAGCGCGAGCGCGGAGACGACCGGGCCGTTGACCGACAGCACGATGATGCCGAACACGGCCGCGGCGCCGGCACCGTTCGAGATGCCGATGATGTCGGGCGAGGCGAGCGGATTGCGCAGCATCGTCTGGAAGCAGACGCCCGCCATGCCGAACGCGATCCCGGTGAGGACGGCGAGCACCGCCCGCGGCAGTCGCAGGTCGCCGACGGTGAAGGAGGCGCCGGGCACGCTCTCACCGAGGATCACGCGGATCACCTCGTCCGGTGTGTAGAACGTGTTGCCCACCATCAGAGCGATCGCGAAGAGGGCGAAGACCAGGACTCCGAGGACGATCGTGGCCGTCGCGTGGCGACGGTGGCGCGAGCGACGCCCTGCGACGATCCGGGCGATCCGCGCGGATGCGGACTCCTCGTCGCGGGCGAGGGTGTGTTCCGTGTGCTCGGTCGTGGTCACAGCTCACGCACCTTCTGCCGACGGACGATCCAGATGAAGAACGGGGCGCCGATGATGGCGGTGATGATGCCCACCTGGATCTCCTCGGAGGAGGGAGCGATCACGCGACCGACGATGTCGCTCGCCGTCAGGAGTGCGGCACCGGCGATGGCCGAGAACGGGAGCAGCCACCGGTGGTCGGTGCCGACGAGCAGCCGGCACATGTGCGGGATCACGAGTCCGACGAACCCGATGGGTCCGGCGATCGCGGTCGCGGCACCCGCGAGGATCACCGCACCCAGCGCTGAGATCATGCGGGTGCGGAGCACATGTTCGCCGAGTCCCTTCGCCATGTCGTCGCCGAGGGCGAGCGAGTTCATGCCGCGCGCGCTCAGGAAGCAGATGAGGGCGCCGAGCGCGAGGACGGGAGCGGTGATCGCGATCCGCGGCCACTCCGCCCCACCGACACCGCCGATCTGCCACGACTGGAACGTCTGCAGCAGGTCGACGCGCGGCAGCATGATCGCGCTGATCAGCGAGGCGAAGGCCGCCGAGGTGGCGGCCCCGGCGAGCGCGAGCTTGAGCGGCGTCGCGCCTCCGCGCCCGAGGGATCCGACGGTGTACACGAAGACGGCGGCGGCACCGGCGCCCACGATCGCGAAGGTCATCTGGCCGTAGGGGTCGGCGAGACCGAAGAACGCGATGCCGCACACCACGGCGAGCGAGGCGCCGTTCGAGACACCGAGGATGCCGGGGTCGGCGATGGGGTTCCGCGTGACCGCCTGCATGGTGGCTCCGGAGAGCGCGAGTGCCGCGCCGACGAGGAGCGCGAGGACCGTACGGGGGATGCGCTTGACGATCGCGGCCTCGGCGATCGTGTCGGTGTGACCGGTGAGGGCGGCGACGATGTCGTCGAACGAGACCGCGCGCACGCCGAAGGCGATCGACATGACGCTGAGCACCAGGAGCACGACCACCCCGAGGAGGAGCCACAGGGTTCGCGCCAGCGCCGGGCGCCGCAGGTCTGCGGCACCCGGCGCGAGGACGGTCGCTGAGGTCACTGAATGCTCATTCCGCGGGAGCGGATCGAACGACTACGACGCCAGCGGGCCGGCCAGGATCGCGAAGTAGTCGCCGAGTCCCCACGGGATCGACAGCGGCGACGGGTTGGCGGAGGCCGCGATCGGCGTGGCGTTGGGCAGGATCGCGATGCGCCCCTCGGCGATGGCCGGGATCTTCGACAGCAGCGGATCGGCCTGCAGAGCAGCGACGGTCGAGTCGTCCCCGTACGTCACGAACAGATCCACATCGTCGAACTTCTGCGCCTCCTCGGCGCTCACCTCGAGGTTGAACAGCTCGGTGTCCTTGTTCTCCTCGACGATCGACGGGAAGGGGAGACCGAGGCTGTGCAGGAATCCGGGTCGCGTGTCCGCCGCGGTGTAGAAGCCGATCGTGCTGAGGTCGCTCGGGTCGAAGTACGCGAAGAGGACCTTCTTGTCCTTCAGGACGCTGTGCTCGTCGAGGGCGGCTTCGGACTCGGCATGCAGCTCTTCGATCAGGGCCTTGCCTTCGTCCTCGAGCCCGAGAGCTTTCGAGTTCATCTCGACCATCTCATCCACCGAGGTGCCCCAGGCGACGTCCGGGTAGGCGACGACCGGCGCGATCTTGGAGAGGGTGTCGTACTCCTCCTGCGTCATGCCGGAGTACGAGGCGAGGATCACGTCGGGCTCGGTGTCGGCCACGGCTTCGTAGTCGATGCCGTCGGTCTCGTCGAACAGGACCGGCGTCTCGGCCCCCATCTCCTCGAGCTTCTCCTCGACCCACGGCAGCACGCCGTTGTCGTCGTCGTCCCCCCACGTGACCTTGCTCATCCCGACCGGCACGATGCCGAGGGCCAGCGGCACCTCGTGGTTCGCCCAGGCGACGGTCGCGACCCGCTCCGGCTTCTCGGTGATCGTGGTCTCGCCGTAGACGTGCTCGATCGTGACGGGGAAGGCGTCGTCGGAGGCGGGGTTGCCCCCGGCGGAGGACGTCGACTCCGGCGCGGACGAGGCGCAGGCGGAGAGGCCGACGGCGAGCGCGGCGGCTGCGCCGAGGGCGAGGAGACGGGAGGTGCGCACAGGCGTTCCCTTCGATTCGGGGGGAGTGTGGCGCAGACCGCGCCCGGCATTGGTAAGCCTCGCCTAATCTAACACGGAGGTTAGGGTGACCTCACTTCGGGTACGAAAAAAACCGGCCGGATCCGTGAGGATCCGACCGGTTTCAGGAAGTCAGCGCGCGCTCAGAGAGCGCGGATGTTCGCCGCCTGCATGCCCTTGGGGCCACGCTCAGCGTCGAATTCGACCTTCTGGTTCTCGCGGAGCTCCTTGAAACCGGAGCCGGCGATAGCCGAGTAGTGGGCGAAGAGGTCGTCCGAGCCGTCATCGGGAGCGATGAAGCCGAAGCCCTTTTCCGCGTTGAACCATTTCACAGTGCCAGTGGCCATGTGTTTCTACTTTCTGTTGACTTAGCCGTTTACACGGCCTACGCCGAGTCGGAACATCCGACACGCGCGCTTTGTCACGCTACCACGGGAGACTGAGCAGCAGCACGGAACGACGGATTCTTCTGCACGAGAGCCGCTTCGGTGCGCGTGTTCACCCCGAGCTTGCGCAGAACCGCGGAGACGTGGACGCTCACCGTCTTCACGCTGATGAACAGGCGGTCGCCGATCTGTCGGTTGCTCAGGCCCTCGGCGATGAGCTCGAGCACCTGCCTCTCACGAGCGGTGAGCAGGTCGTCGCTCAGCGGCGCATCGGGGGCGCGAAGACCGGCGTTGGCGCTGAACCGCGAGACCGCCGCCTGGAGCTGCGCATTGCCCAGGGACTCCGCCAACGCGGCGGCCTCACCGAGCACCGACGCTGCAGATGCGCGATCCCCCTCGTGCACCCGCAGGCGAGCGCTCTCGAGGCGGAGGACCGCTCGGAAGATGACCGGGACGTCTTCTCCCTCGGCGCTGCGCAGGGCGGCGTCGAGCGCATCGCCGCGCGGGTCGAGGAGGGCATCGAGGATCGTCGACCACGCATCGTTCTGCAGCGGCACGGGTTGCGCGAGCCAGGCGGCGCGGATGGCGTCGGACTCCTCCGTGACATCGGCCCCCTCGGCGCGCAGCTCGGCGATGATCGCCCCGCCCTCCAGCAGCAGCCGACGCTGGTGCAGCAACGCGGGCCGGTCGTCACGCAGCATCTCGAGGATCGCGTCGAGGGCTCCGCGGAGGTTGCCCTCGCTCTCGGCGACCGCGACCGTCATCATGACCCGGTCGTACCAGATCTGACGTTCCGAGCCACCGGTCTCCTCGAAGGCGGGCAGCCACGCCTGCAACAGCTCTGCGGCCTCGGCCGATCTTCCGCGCCAGGCCAGCACCCGCACGCGCGTCATGCTCATGTACATGCGGAACACGCGCAGGGTCCCCTGCACGAAGTCACGGGCCAGCATCTCCTCGACCCGTTCGATCTCTCCGAGTTCGAGCAGGGGAACGACCATGTTCTGCGCCATGATCGACCCCGAGGTGCGCTCGACCCGGAGCTCACGCGCACGCTGCAGCCCCTCTTCTGCGACCTCGACCGCCTCACGGTAGCGGCCCAGCAACGTGAGCAGGTCGGAGTAGTTCACGCGGTAACGCATCTCGGCGGTCGTCCCCGTCGCGAGCACACGTGCACGCTCGTACTCGCGTACCCCCTCCTCGATGTGTCCCAGATGGGCGAGGGACCCACCGCGCACGTTCGCGGCGATCGACAGCTGATCCGTCGATTCGGCGCTGGCAGCACTGCGCTCGGCCTCGTCCGCGAGCCGGATCGCCTCCTCACGGTCGCCCGCGATCATGCGCCTGCTCGCGAGCTGGTTGAGGAGCTCGGCGCGGAAGACGTCGTCATGCACGTGCTCGTCGGCGATGGCCAGAGCCTGCTGCAGGAGCGGTATCGCTCCCAGACGCCCGAGGTTGACCAGGTACAGCGCCTTGTTGCGCAGCAGCCGCGCGTGCAGCCGCGGGTCGACCGTCTTCGGGTCGACCTCGGCGAGGGCGACGTTCGCGACGGCGAGGGCCCGGTCTCCGTCACCGGCGTTGCGCAGGATGGAACCGAGCACCAGGAGCAGGTCCAGGCGCTCGATGCGCGCTGCGTCGGCCGCGTCGGGCACGAGCGGCCACAGCTCCAGCGCCAGCTCACCGAAGCGGGCCGCGCTCGCGAACGCATACTGTGCCTTCGCCTGCCGCATGGCATCGGCGGCGGCGATGAGAGCCTTCCGGTCGTCTTGTGCGAGTTGCCAGTGATAGGCGAGCGCCGCGGCATCGCTGGTGTCCGACCCCGCGCACTGCGCCTCGAGCGCCTCGGCGTAGGCACGGTGCAACCGCGCCCGTTCACCGGGGAGCAGGTCGTCGTGCACGGCCTCGCGCAGCAGCGCGTGGCGGAAGCGATAGTCGTCGTCGCCCACGACCAGGATTCCGCTGCGGGTCGCCTCGCGGATCGCGTCATCGAGCCGCTGCTCCGGCAAGCCGACGAGACTCGTGATGAGCGGGTGCGATAACGGACGCTCGGCCCCGGAGACGACCTGCACGACGTGTCGCGCATCGTCGCTCAGCCTGTCGAAGCGGGCGAGCAGCAGGTCACGGAGCCCATCGGGGAGCGGTCCGTTCGTGCATCCGGCGATCTCCTCGATGAAGAAGGGGACGCCCTCCGCCCTCTCCTGCATGCGGTCGAGCGCGCTCTCGGTGAGCGCGCGGCCGGTGATCTGCTCCGCCAGCTCGCGGACGGCGGCAGCGTCGAGCCGGGCAAGGGTCACGCGGTCGAGCAGCCGTGCGCGCGTCGCCTCTCCGATGAACCGACTCACCGCATCGCCGCGCCGCACGTCGTCAGTGCGGCAGCTGAGGAGCAACAGGATGCGGCCGCGACCCAACGCCCGCAGCAGGAAGGAGAGGATGGCGAGCGTCGACTCATCCGCCCAGTGCAGGTCTTCGACCACGAGCACCTGAGGAGCGCGCTCGGCCGCCGCCTCGATGAGGGAGGCGATCGCGTCTCTCAGCCGCTCGGGACTGGTGCGGTCACGATCGGTCGGGGTGTCGACGAGTTCGGGGAGCAGCATGCCGAGGGCCTCCGCCCCCACTCCGACCGAGTCGCGCACCCGGTCGACGCCCATGCGCGTGACGATCGAGCGCAGGATGCCGGTCAACGGTCCGTACGGCGTGCGCGAGGCACCGAGGTCGAGACACCAGCCCACGTGCACGTCGGCGGTCTGCTCGATCTCGGCGGCGAACTCGCGCAGCAGACGCGACTTGCCGATCCCGGCCTCTCCCTCCACGAGCAGGGCCGCAGGCACGCCGTCGCGCACACCGGCGAACGACCGGCGCACCTCGGTCAGCTCGGCCTCGCGGCCGACCATCGCAGCGCTCGACGGGGAAAGGGGCATGGATTCATCGTCCCACCCCGGACCGACATTCGGCACGGCCTGCAACGCGCGCTTCGCGAGGACGCCGCTCACTGCGCGGGAGCTGCCGCTGCGTCGCACCGAGCGGACGTGGGTGCCGTCGCCGACCGCTGCCGGGCGCTGCCGAACGCGCGGCGCAGGATGCGTCGGACGGCTCCCTCCGGACGCGGCCGGATCTGGTCGGCGTGCTCGATGAGGAAGAGGCGTCGGGCGGCGGCACGCTCCATCTGCTCCTGGTCGTGCCGGGTCAGCTGTTCGCTGAGATACGGGTGCTCGTACATGGGGTTCTCCTCGATGGTTCTGCGTATCCCTAGAGTCCGCTCTGAGGGGGCCCCTCGACATCGGGCAGATGCCCTATCTTTCGGACTCCGGTGTCTAGGGATGCCGGTACTACGCGTGCCGGGGGCGCATCAGGGAGGTGCGCACCGAGGGGCGGGAGGTATCCGGCGCGAGGATCGCGAGGACGCGGACGAGGGTCGCCATCCACAGCAGTCCGAGCCCGACGACGATGGCTTCGACAGCGGTGGTCGAGTACAGCCCGAACGGGATCCACAACACGATCGCGACCGCGAGGAGGAGGCCCACGCCGATCGACGTGATCAGCAGAGCGCGCGGTCGCCCGGGGATCGATGCCACGGTGGTGGCCGCCGCCACGGCGAACAGTACGAGAGTGGCGAAGGCGGCGATGTCGTGCGGGAGCGGCACCCGGTGCAGCGGCAGCAGCCCGACCGCGGCGAGCGCGACGCCCGTCGCCGCCCATGCCCCGACCACGACGGCGAGACGAGGGAGGGCGGTATCGCCGAGGAGGCGGTGCAGGTCGCGGCCGATGTACGACCCCACGGTCGCGACGAGGAGGCCGGCGACCAGGAGGGTTCCGTTGAAAGCCCACGACCCGGAGCCCAGCTGCGAGAAGTTCTCCTCCCACCATCGCGGATCGGCCGCCGTGACCATGGCGAAGAGCGTGCCGATCACGAGGAACCCGAACAGGAGCGCGGCGAGATCGACCGTGCGAAGGTCGACACCGGCCCCGAACGCGAAGCGCCCACCGACGGCCGAGGCCACACCGGTGAGGAGCCCACCTCCGATCGCGGCGAGCTGCAACCCCTGAAGACCCGCCGCCAGAACCTCGGCGGTCAACAGCACGCCCATCATCGTAACGGCTCCGAACGCGACGGTCAGGGCGATCGACGAGAGGTCGGACACCACCGCCTGCCAGCGCGGCATGGGCGCCGTCTCCCCACGCCGGTGCATCAGCGTGCTCGTGAGGAAGGCCGCCGCGGCGATCACCCCCGCGATCACCGCGGCCGGCATCGCGAGGGCTTCCGTACCCGTGAGCGGGCGCGCGGCGGGACCCAGGATCAGGATGCCGGCGATCGTGCCGACGACGAAGCAGATCACGGTCGCCCAGACCGCCGTGGTCTCGCCGCGCAGCCTCGCGTCCTGATCCATGCGCCCATGCAAGCACGCACGACGGACGGACGGAACCCCGCTCCCCGCCGCCCGCGCACTACCTTGGAGGCATGCGCATCCCCGCCGCGATCCGCGCCTCCCAGCGCTCTCCGCTGCTGCAGGTCGTGAAGTCGGCCGCAGCGACGATCGCCGCGTGGCTCATCGCCGGATGGGTCTTCCCCGCGCAGCTGCCCGTCTTCGCCGCGATCGCCGCCCTCCTGGTCGTGCAGCCCAGCGTGAACCAGTCGCTGTCGAAGGCGCTCGAACGCAGCATCGGAGTGATCGCGGGAGTCGTGATCGCCGTCGCCCTGGGCCTGCTGTTCGGTTCGCCGACCTGGATCGTGCTGCTCGCGATCGTCGTGGCGATGCTGGTCGCGTGGGTGTTCCGGGCCTCACCGGGAACGGGCAACCAGGTCGCGATCTCGGCGATGCTGGTGCTGGCGCTGGGCTCGTCGAGTCCTGAATACGCGTTCGCGCGCATCGTGGAGACGCTGATCGGCGTGGCCATCGGCATCGTGGTGAACGCCCTCATCGTCCCTCCCGTGCTGGTCGCCCCGGCACTGCGGGATGTCAGCCTCCTCGGGCGCGAACTCGCCGCGAGCCTCGACCGACTCGCCGTCGCACTCCCGGAACCGCAGACGCCCGCACAGCTGCAGGAGCTGATGCTCGAAGTACGCCTGCTGCGGCCGATGAAGGATGCCGCGGACGCCTCCATCGCCGCCGGAGAGGAATCGCTCACGCTGAACCCTCGGCGCTCCACGCATCGCGCGGAGCTGCGGGAGATGCGGGAGCTCCTCGAGCGGCTGTCCCCTATCGTGACCCAGACGATCGGCATGACCCGGGCCTACTTCGACCACTACGACGACACGATCGGCGAGGAGCCGGCCGTGGTCGCGATCGCGGAGCAGCTGCGGCGGGCCGGGCACGACGTCCGCCTCGCGGTGCAGGTCGCCGAGGCATCGCCGGAACCCGAGACGTTGACCTCGACGATCCCCGCGCTCACCGCTCCGCTCGTGCTGCGCCCGCCGTCTTCCCAGCACTGGATCCTGATCGGCTCTCTCATGGAGGATCTGCGCCGGATCAGGGGTGAACTCCTCGACGAGGACTGACCCGTCGGCCTTTCGAATCGCGCAAAGTGCTGCATCCGACGCCGATTTCGGACCATTCACGCGATTCGAAAGCCGCTTACCCTGGAGGCATGTCCGACGTCACCGTTGCCGAAGCCCTCGACGAACTCGCCGCGCTCGAGGATCCGAAGATGCGCGCCGCCAACGAGAAGCGCGGCGACGACCACGGGATCAACCTCAGCCGGATGCGCGCGTTGGCCAAGAAGATCAAGACGGACCAGCCTCTCGCGCAGGAGCTGTGGGCGACCGGCGAGACCCCGGCACGGCTACTCGCCCTGCTGATCTGCCGCCCGCGCGACTTCACCGCCGATGAGCTCGACGCCATGCTGCGCGAGACCCGCCCACCGAAGGTCAACGACTGGTTCGTGAACTACGTCGCCAAGAAGACACCGCTGGCCGAGGAACTGCGGCTGCGCTGGTTCGACGACGCCGACCCGACCGTGGCCGCCGCCGCCTGGTCGCTCACGACCGTGCGGGTGATGAAGGACGCGGACGGACTCGACCTGCCGCACCTGCTGGACCTGATCGAGCGCGACCTGAAGGATGCACCGCCACGGCTGCAGTGGGCCATGAACGAGACTCTCGCCAACATCGGCATCTTCCATCCGGACCACCGCGCGAGGGCCCGGGACATCGGCGAGCGTCTGCAGGTCCTCGCCGACTACCCGACCGCACCGGGCTGCACCTCACCCTTCGCACCACTCTGGATCGACGAACTCGTCCGACGCCGCGAGGGCTGAGGCACCCACGCCCTGGAGGCTGAGGTGCTCATCTTGTGGAGGCTGAGGCGCTCATCCTGTGGAGGCTGAGGCGCTCACATCCTGTGGAGGCTGAGGCGCTCACATCCTGAAGGAGAACTCACGCCCTGAAGGAGAACTCCCGTTGTGAAGGAGAACTCCCGTTGTGAAGGTCCGCATCCGGGATCGGCTCCTTCATTCCGTGAGTTCTCCTTCACGAGCCGCGTTCGCCCGGACGGATGCGTGTGGGCGCTGGATACGCTGAGGTCATGATCACCCACATCGCGGCAGAGCCCGGTCAGATCGCCCCCATCGTCCTGTTCCCCGGCGATCCGCTGCGGGCGAAGTGGATCGCCGAGACGTTCCTCGAGGATGCAGAACTGTACTCCGAGACGCGCGGAATGCTGGGCTTCACCGGCACCTGGGAAGGGCACCGCGTCTCGGTCCAGGGTTCGGGGATGGGGCAGCCCTCGATGGCGATCTATGCGAACGAACTGTTCGACTCCTACGACGTGCAGACGGTCGTGCGGGTCGGCTCGTGCGGAGCGCTGACCGAGGATGTGCGGATCCGCGACATCATCATCGCCAACGGCGCCAGCACGGACTCCGGCATCAACCGGGTGCGCTTCCACGGACTCGACTACGCGCCCGTGGCCGACTTCTCCCTGTTGCGCGCCGCGGTCGAGGCGAGTGAGGCCGGGGCCCTCGAGTCGACCGTGCACGTGGGGCAGCTCTTCTCGAGCGACCAGTTCTACAGCACCCGACCCGAGCTCACGGAACCCTTCGTGCGGCACGGCATCCTCGGCGTCGAGATGGAGGCCGCCGGTCTCTACACGCTCGCAGCGTACTACGGTCGGCGCGCCCTCGCGATCTGCACCGTGAGCGACCACATCGTCACCGGCGAGCAGACGACCGCGCAGGAGCGCGAGCAGACCTTCGGAGACATGATCCGCATCGCGCTGCGCGCGGCAACCGCAGTCTGACCCCCACGCGACGAAGGAGAACTCGCGACTCGAAGGAGAACTCGCGCTTCGACGGAGAACTCGCGATTCGACGGAGAACTCGCGACTCGAAGGAGAACTCGCGATTCGACGGAGAACTCGCGACTCGAAGGAGAACTCGCGACTCGAAGGAGAACTCGCGATTCGAAGGAGCGATTCCCCGGACGAGTCCTTCGAATCGCGAGATCTCCTTCACAACAGGCGGCAGGACGAGCGGCAGGACGGGCGGCAGCGCGGCAGGAAGGGCGGGCGGGACGAGCGGGCGGGACGAACGGACCGGACGGCGGATGGGATGATCGAGGGACCATGACTTCCTCGCCGCGGCTCGACCCCGCCATCGTTCCGGACGCCGCGGACCCGGACGCCGTCTACCTCGCATTCGTCGAATGGGCGGAGTCGACCGGCATCCGGCTGTATCCCGCGCAGGACGAGGCGGTCATCGAGATCGTCTCCGGCAACAACCTGATCCTGTCCACCCCCACCGGCACCGGGAAGTCGCTCGTCGCGATCGGCGCGCACTTCAGCGCTCTGGTCGCCGGACGGCGCAGCTACTACACGGCACCGATCAAGGCGCTCGTGAGCGAGAAGTTCTTCGCGCTGGTCGACGTGTTCGGGGCCGAGAACGTCGGGATGGTCACGGGCGACTCCGCGGTCAACGCCGACGCGCCCATCATCTGCTGCACGGCCGAGATCCTCGCGAACCTCTCGCTGCGCCAGGGCGCCGATGCCGACGTCGGTCAGGTCGTGATGGACGAGTTCCACTTCTACGCCGACCCCGACCGCGGGTGGGCGTGGCAGGTGCCGCTGCTCGAGCTGCCGCAGGCGCAGTTCGTCCTGATGTCGGCGACCCTCGGCGATGTCATCGAGCTCGCGGCGGACCTCACCCGTCGCACGGGCCGCGAGACGGCGACGGTCACCGGCGTCGAGCGCCCTGTGCCCCTGCACTTCTTCTACGAGACGACCCCGATCCACGAGACGATCGACGATCTGCTGAGCACCGGGCAGGCACCGATCTACATCGTGCACTTCTCGCAGGCGGCCGCGATGGAGCGGGCCCAGGCGCTGTCGAGCACCAAGGTCGCGACCCGCGAGCAGCGCGACGAGATCGCGGCGCTGATCGCCCAGTTCCGTTTCACGACCGCGTTCGGCAAGACCCTCTCCCGCTTCCTGCGCGCAGGGATCGGCGTGCATCACGCGGGGATGCTGCCGAAGTACCGCCGCCTGGTCGAGCAGCTCGCCCAGCGCGGACTGCTGCGCGTGATCTGCGGCACCGACACGCTCGGCGTCGGCATCAACGTCCCGATCCGGACCGTGCTGCTCACTGCGCTCACAAAATTCGACGGCTCCCGGATGCGGCAGCTCAACGCCCGCGAGTTCCACCAGATCGCCGGCCGCGCGGGCCGTGCGGGCTACGACACCGCCGGCACGGTGGTCGCGCAGGCCCCCGAGCACGAGAGCGAGAACGTCGCGGCCGTGAAGAAGGCCGGCGACGACCCGAAAAAGAAGCGCAAGATCGTCCGCAAGAAGGCCCCGGACGGTTTCGTGTCGTGGGGTGAGCCGTCGTTCCGCAAGCTCATCGACGCGGTGCCGGAGACACTGACCTCGCACATGCAGATCACGAGCGCGATGATGCTCAACGTGATCGCCCGTGGCGGCGACGTCTTCGCCAATATGCGCGCGCTGGTATATGATAACCACGAGCCGCGGAAGCGCCAGCGCGAGTTGGCTCTCCGGGCCATCGGCATCTACCGCACCCTCCGCGAATCGGGCATCGTCGAGAAGACCTCCGACGGCGACATCCGGCTCACGGTCGACCTGCAGCCGAACTTCGCGCTCAACCAGCCGCTGTCACCCTTCGCCCTCGCCGCGTTCGAGCTGCTCGACCCCGACCCGACCGCGGGCACGGGCACCGGCTCCTACGCTCTCGACATGATCTCGATCGTGGAGTCGACGCTCGACGATCCCCGTGCCGTGCTGAGCCAGCAGGAGTTCCTGGCCCGCGGCGAGGCGGTCGCCGCGATGAAGTCCGAGGGCATCGAGTACGACGAGCGGATGGAGCTGCTCGAGCAGATCACCTACCCGAAGCCGCTCGATGAGCTGCTGTCAGCCGCGTTCGAGACGTTCAGCGCGGCGCAGCCGTGGATCCGCGACTTCGAACTGCACCCCAAGTCCGTGGTGCGCGACATGTACGAGCGAGCCATGTCGTTCGGGGAATATGTCGCGTACTACAAGATCGCGCGGTCCGAGGGCGTGGTGCTGCGCTACCTCTCCGATGCCTACCGCGCGGCCTCGCAGACCATCCCCGAGGAGTTCAAGGATGAGGATCTGCGCGACCTCATCGAGTGGCTGGGCGAGTTGGTCCGTCAGGTCGACTCCAGCCTGCTCGATGAGTGGGAGGAACTGGTCGCGGGCGTCGACAACGGGCGCTTCGATCCGCACGCGCCCGACGAACCGATCGTCCCACCCGCCCCGAAGCGCCTCACGAGCAACATCCGCGCTTTCCGCATCCTGGTCCGGAACGAGCTGTTCCGCCGTGTGCAGCTCGCCGCGCGGGACGACGTCGACGGGCTCGCCGAGCTCGACCCCGGTTTCGGAGCCGACGCCTGGTCCGACGCCCTCGACGGGTACTTCGCCGACCACGACGAGATCCTGACCGGCGCGGACGCTCGCAGTTCGAAGCTGCTGATCCTCACCGAAGGGCCGACCACCTGGACCGCGCGGCAGATCCTCGACGATCCCGCCGGCGACCACGACTGGGGCATCACCGCGACGATCGACCTCGCCGAGTCCGACGACGCCGGCCAGGCCGTCGTCACGGTGACCGGAGTCGACCGGCTGTAGCGGCGTCCGGTCGTCAGGCCTGCAGGACGGCGAGCACGTTGCCCGCAGGGTCGCGGAACCACGCGATGTCCGGCCCCTGACCGTTGCCGCGCACGATGCCACGCGAATCGGACGGGAACTCCTCGTCGCTGTAGATCTTGGTCTGCACCCCGCGGGCGATGAGCTCGTCCACCGCGGCGTCGACATCCGCGACCGGGAAGTTCAGGATCGTGAAGCTCGCGGGTGTGTGGTTCGGCTTCACGTAGACGAGGATCGACCCACCGCTCGGCAGCCGCAGGTCGAGGAACCCCATCGCGTTGACCTCGACGTCGAGGCCGAGGGTCGTGCCGTAGAACTCTTTCGCCGCATCGATGTCGTCGACGCTGAATCCGCTGAACGCGTTGTCCGCTGTGAAGGCCGCCATGACACCAGCATCCGCCGTCCGCCGTCGATTGTCGAGGCCTTCATCGTCGCGGCCGGGGCGTCAGACGATCCATCACCCGCAGCGGATCGAACAGCGCTCCGAGGCCGCCGCGCACGAGCAGCGCATGTACTCCCAGACAGATCGCGATCACCGACGCCGTCAGCACGAGAGGGCCGATGGCTTCGAGCACCGGCGTCGCCCTCCATCCCGCAGCATCCAGCCCCGCATCGATCAGGGCGAGGGGCATCATGTGCAGCACGTAGATGGGCAGGGTCCGCCGGCCGATCCAGCGCAGCGGTCGGGCGACCACCTCGAGGTGCCGGTCCAGGAGCACGCTGAGCGACACGCCGCACGCCACGGCGATCAGCGCGAGCAGAGGCCACACCCCCGGGAGTAGACGGAGGGCGAACCCGGCCACGAGCGCCAGTGCCCCGACGTAGACGGCGGCGAGCGCGAGCGCCCGCCACACCCCGACGCTCTGCGCGAAGCGCTCGACGACCGGACGCCCTCGAAGCCCGAGGAGGAAGAAGAACAGGTTCTGCACCAACTGCCAGAGGTTGCCGAGGTCGGGGATGACCCCGGCACCGGCGACCGCCGCGATCACGAAGGCCGCCGACAGCACGACGGCCGTCGGGAGGCCGCGAGTGAGCCGACCGATCGTCAGGTAGACCGCGAGCGCGAGCAGGTACCAGAGGTTCGTCGGGCTGAGGGTCAGCTGCGCGAGCAGCTCCCATCCGTCGTTCGCCCGTGCGGTGTCGAAGTCGGGCGTCAGGGCGAGCACGAACGTCTGGATGAGCACCCACACGACGTAGAGCAGGGCGAGGCGCCCCGCTCGACGACGCCAGGAGCGTCCGCCCACGTCGAGCACCGCCCGGGCGGCGAACACCCCGGATACCAGGAAGAACAGCGGGATCCGCAGCGGCAGCAGCTGCGCGTTCAGCATCACCCAGACGTCTGTCACGGGTCCCGCGCCGGGCATCTCGACCGCGACCTTCGTCACCACGTGCCACAGCACCACGAGGATGATGCAGATGCCCTTCGCGACATCCGGCCAACCGACCCGCGGCGCACGCGCGCCGGTCACGACGCCGCACGCACGAGCCGCGCCACCAGGTCGACGTAGGTCACGCCCGCCGCCGCGAACATCCGCGGCACCTGCGACGCGGCCGTCAGCCCCGGCATGGTGTTGACCTCGTTCAGCAGCGGACCCCGATCGGTGAGGAAGAAGTCCATCCGTGCGACCCCGTCACAGCCGAGGGCGTCGAAGACCGCGATCGCCGCCCGCTTGAGCGCCGCCACCTCGGCCGCGTCGAGCTGAGCCGGGACCGTGAACCGCGCGCTGCCGTCGTACTTCGTGGCGGTGTCGAAGAGCCCGGTCGCGTGGATCTCCAGGGGCGGGGCCGCCCAGCGGATACCCCCCTTCTCGCGCAGCACCGCCACGTCGATCTCGCGGGCCCGCACGACCTCCTCGACCAGGATCCGCCGGTCGAAGCGCGCCGCCTCCCGCAGCGCCGCGAGCAGCTGACCTTCCTCGGCCACCAGGCTCACACCGTGGCTCGACCCGGCCGACACCGGCTTGACGACGACCTCCCCCTCGAACTCCACGTCGCCGATGTCCTCGGCTGCGACCAGACGACCGCGGGCGGTACCGAGGCCCACTGCCTCCGCGACCAGTTTGGTGGTCCACTTGTCCATGCCGATCGCGCCAGCTCGCAGGCCCGACCCGACCACGCGCACTCCGGCGAGTCCGCACAGGGCCGCGAGCGCGCCGTCCTCCCCGAGCGCGCCGTGCACCGCCGGGAAGACCACGTCGGTGCGGGCGAGCAGCGGAAGCGCGAGCGCCAGCGACTCCGCCGCCGAGACCCCGGTCGGGATGCCGTCGGCCCTCCACACCCCCTCCCGATCGATCGTCGCACTCGTGACTTCGTGATCGCCCATGCGCAGCGCGGCGGCGACCGCAGCCGCGGAGGCCAGCGACACCTCGTGCTCGGCGTTCTGCCCCCCACCGATGACCAGGACCCTCGTGGTCATGCCACACTCCTCTGCACTCGTGCTCCGATGCCGGTGACGACGGTGTGCGGGATGCTGCCCGCCCACCGCGCCCACTCCTGCACAGACGGCACGACTCCCCCCTCGGGTCCGAACACCGTGGCGACCGCGCCGCGCGGAACCGGCACGGCGCCGGTATCGATCACGATCTGATCCATCGACACCCTCCCCACGACCGGATACCGGGCCCCGTCGATCGCCACGGCCGCCTCCGCCGCGAGCTCCCGCGGGATCCCGTCCGCGTATCCGACGCCCACGACGCTCAGGTGCGTCTCCCGTTCCGTGATGTGCGCGCCCCCGTAGCCGACCGCCGTCCCGGCCGGGACGAGCGCGCTGTGCACGACGGGGGCGGTCCACCGCGCCGCACCGGCCAGCGTCGTCGCCCCGGAGGGGTCGATGCCCACCAGCCCCGCACCGATCCGCACCATGTCGAAGTGCGTCCCCGGATCGGTGAGCGCGCCGGACGTCGCCGCGAGATGCACGAGCACCGGCCCGAAGCCGGCCCGGAGCACGGCGTCCCTGCCCTGCCGAAAGCGCAGCACGGCCGCCGCGTTCGCCCGGGGGTCGGCTTCGTCGGCGCGAGGCAGATGTCCCATCACACCCACCACCTCGACCCTGCCCCGCCCCGCGCGTGCGGTGCGGAACAGCTCCTCCCAGTCGTCGAGCGGACACCCGCCCCGGGCCATCCCCGTATCGAGGTGCAGGTGCACGCGGACCGGATCCACGGCGTCGGCGATCAACTGGCGCAACTCCTCCACAGAGCCGACCGCGACGTCGATGCGGAGCGCCGCGGCCGTCTCCGCATCGGCCCCCGAGGGATTCAGCCACGAGAGGATCGGCACGGTGAACCCGGCATCACGCAGGGCGACGGCGTCGGCGACATCGGTGACCCCGAGCCATTCGGCGCCGGCGGCGACCGCGGCCTCGGCGACCGTGACGGCGCCGTGCCCGTAGCCGTCGGCCTTCACCACGGCCATGATGCGCGCGGAGCATGTGGCCCGCACCCGCCGTACGTTCTCGGCGACGGCCTCCGGGATGGTCTGCAGCGTCGGGGCATGAAGGCGGGAGAGGGTCACCCGCGGGGCAGGCAGGAGGGTGGTCATCGCTTCGTCCTCGGGTCGGCGGTGGGGTCGGGCAGCATCTCGGGGCACCCCTGGTCGACCGCCTCCGGACGCAGCTCGTAGTGCCACGACTCATTGGCGTAGATCTGGCAGAGCCCGTAGCGCCATCCCCGCTGGACGAGCCAGTCCAAGGCGGGCAGCGGACCGAGGTCGACGGCGTCGCCGGTCACATGCTCCGATGTCTCCGGAGTCGCCACCCATCGCCGCGCTTCCGCCTCGGAGCCGTACTGCGCGATCGCGTCCTGCAGCATCCGTTCCTGCAGCGCGGGGGTGCGCCATCCACTGTTCACCCGGAACGTGACCCCGTCGGCCTCCGCATCGGATGCGGCACGCTGCAGCGCCGCGAGCAGCGACGCGTCGAGGTTGCCCACGGCGGCCCGATCGACGTCGAAGACGGTCGGCTGGTCGCCGTCGCGGATCACCCCGTCGGCCTCGCTCGGGGCGATGACCGACCCTTCGCTCTGCCCACTCGGCCGGGGCGTGGAAGAGGGCAGCGGACCGGTGCGCTCGGCATCGGCGAAGGCCGCGGACAGCGACTGCTGGACGACGAAGGCGATGATCACGGCCAGCGCGAGGCCGATGAGGACCGAAGCGGTGCGGCGGCGGCGCGCTCGCGGTGTGAGGGAGGTGGTGCGGGTGTTCATGCTCCCAGTGAAGGAGGACGCGCGTTGCGAGGACGTATGCGCTTTTCCATATGCTCCCGATATGCCCCACTGCGTAGGATCGCAGCCATGCGTGTACTGATCGTCGAGGACGAGCCCTACCTCGCCGAAGCGGTGCGGGATGGGCTGCGCCTGGAGGCGATCGCGGCCGACATCGCGAACGAGGGCGACACCGCGCTGGAGCTTCTGAGCATCAACTCCTACGACATCGCCGTGCTCGATCGCGACGTTCCGGGCCCGTCCGGCGACGACATCGCGCGGTGGATCGTGGCCTCCGGCACCGGCATCCCGATCCTGATGCTCACGGCGGCCGACCGTCTCGACGACAAGGCCACCGGATTCGAGATCGGTGCCGACGACTACCTGACCAAGCCCTTCGAGCTGCGCGAGCTCGTGCTGCGGCTGCGTGCCCTGGACCGACGCAGACAACGATCCCGGCCGCCTGTACTGGAGGTCGCCGGATTGCGTCTGGATCCGTTCCGCCGCGAGGTGTACCGCGACGACCGCTACGTGGCCCTGACCCGCAAGCAGTTCGCCGTGCTGGAGGTGCTCGTCGACGCCGAGGGAGGGGTGGTCAGCGCCGAGCAGCTGCTGGAGCGGGCCTGGGACGAGAACGCGGACCCGTTCACCAACGCCGTGCGCATCACCGTGTCCTCGCTGCGCAAGCGCCTGGGCGAGCCGTGGCTGATCCGCACGGTGCCGGGCGTCGGCTACCGGATCGGGACGGATGCCGATGCCTAGGCGGCGCGGGATGAGTGCCCGCCTCAAGCTCACGCTGAGCTACGCCGCGGTCGTGGTCGTGTCGGGAGGTCTGCTGCTCGCCGCCGTGGCCGCGTACCTGCTGCGCTATGTGCCCGACGTGCAGATCCCGGTGACCGACTTCTTCGTGCCGAACCGTTCTGACCTGATCCGGGCGTTCGTCCCGGTCGCCGCGATCGTCATGGTGGTCCTCCTCGCCTTCGGGCTCGGTGCGGGGTGGCTGCTCGCAGGACGGATGCTCGCGCCGCTCGAGCGCATCGGCAACGCGGCCCGGCTCGCGGCGCAGGGGTCGCTCGCGCACCGTGTCGCTCTGGAAGGACCCCGCGACGAGTTCCGCGACCTCGCAGACGTCTTCGACTCGATGCTCGAACAGCTCGAGGCGCATGTCGCGGAACAGCAGCGATTCGCGGCGAACGCCTCGCACGAACTGCGGACCCCCCTCGCGATCTCGCAGACCCTGCTCGAGGTCGCCAGAGACGACCCCGACCGGGACGTCGATGCGCTGATCGCGCGTCTGCGCGAGGTGAACACCCGCGCGATCGACCTGACCGAGGCGCTCCTGCTGCTCAGCCGCGCGGATCAGCGGACGTTCCCCCGGGAGATCGTCGACCTCTCACTCCTCGCGGAAGAGGCGGTGGAGGCGCTGCTGCCGCTCGCCGACCGCCGCGGGGTCGCGGTGGAGGTGGGCGGGGCGCCCGCGCCGGTGCGGGGTTCCACTGCGCTACTGCCGCAGCTGGTCACCAACCTCGTGCTGAACGCGATCGTGCACAACCTGCCCTCCGGCGGATCCGTCGCCGTGCGCACGCACGCGATGCCCCACGCCGTCGCGCTCGTCATCGAGAACACCGGAGCGTTGCTGCCCCCCGATCGCGTGGCCACCCTCGTCGAGCCGTTCCAGCGCGGTGCCGACCGCACCCGCGGAGACGACCATGCCGGTGCCGGGCTCGGCCTCGCGATCGTCGACCGCATCACGCAGGCCCACGGCGGGACTCTGGTGCTCACCCCCCGCACGGACGGCGGCCTGAACGTGACGGTGTGGCTGCCGCATCCGTATCCGTCCGCGGGCTGACGCCCGCCTCCCCAGGCGCGCCTGCTCCCCGGCCCCCGGGCTCCCCGGGCACACCTGTCGGACGTACGCACGGATGTCGGGTCGAAACAGGTGTTCCGGCCCGACATCCGTCCGACCTCCCGACAGGCGTACGGAGGGCGGAGACGGAGGGCGGGCGCGGAGGGCGGGGGCTGCTCGGACCGCCGATGGGCTTCCGCGAACCTCGCCACCCGCGCGCACTGATTTCCGTCTCCGTCCTCCCCTCGGCTCAGCCTCGCCGGGGCTCGGAGTCGGAGATGGTGAGAGCGGGGATGATCATGGTCTTGATCGCCTCCGGATCCGTCTTCGCCTTCATCAGCGCTTCCTCGACGCCGTCCAAGCCGTATCGTCCGGTCACGATCCCCGAGGTGTCGACGATGCCACGGGAGATCAGGTCGATCGCCGTCGGCCAGGTGTTGACGTACCGGAAGGTACCGGTGAGCGTGATCTCTCGGTGCTGCAGCATCGAGACGGGAACGTCGAGCTGGTTGCCACCCATGCCGACGAGGACCGCGATGCCTCCACGGACGATCGTCGGCAGCGCGGCACGGATCGCCTGGGCACTGCCCGATGCATCGATGTAGATGTCGAAGTACTGGTCGAAGCGAGCGAGACCGTCGCCTGTGGAGTCGATGACCTCGTCCGCCCCTCGCGCGCGGGCGAAATCCCGCCGTTTCGCAATCGGATCACTGATGACGACCTCGACGGCACCGAACGCCTTCGCGACCTGCGCGGTGAGGACCCCGATCGGGCCGGCTCCGGTGATGAGCACCCTCGCGCCCGCCGTGACACCTGCACGACGGGCCGCGTGGATCGCCACCGAGACGGGTTCGGCGAGCGCGGCCTGCTCGTCGGTCATGGCCGAGGGGATCTCGTGCGCGAAGTCGGCGTCGACGATCACGAACTCCGCGAAGGAGCCGTCGACCGGCCAGGCGCCGAAGAAGCGGATGCTCGGGCACAGGTGATAGGCGCCGCGCTTGCAGAAGCGGCAGGCGCGACACGGCGTCTGCGGCTCCACAGCGACCCGCGTCCCCACGCGGCTCGCATCGACGCCCGCACCCACGGCGACGATCTCCCCCGCGGTCTCGTGCCCGAGCACGACATGGTCCCGGACGACGATGTCTCCGACGGCACCCGATTCGAAGAAGTGGGTGTCCGAGCCGCAGACGCCGACCGCGGTGACCTTGATGAGGACCCCGCCCGCACCCGGGGAGGGGACCGGGCGACTCTCGAGCTCAACGCGCTTCGGCCCGGTGAGCACGCTGGCGTACATGGTGGAAGGAACGGACATGGGTGGCACCTTTCGGTCGTGCGGGCTTTCAGCCTTTGACAGTGCCGGCGGTGAGACCGCCGACGATCCAGCGCAGTGAGAACACCGCGAAGAGAATCCCGGGGATGAGGGAGACGACCGTGGCCGCTGCCATGGGTCCCCAGTCGATGGATTGCGCGGAGATGTACTGCTGGATCCCGGTCGTGATGACCTGCGTGTTCTTCCCCGCCAGCACCAGCGGCAGCGTGTAGCTGTTCCACGCCCAGACGAAGGAGAGCATCAGACTCGCGCCGAGGCCGGGTGCGATCAGTCGCAGGAGCACGTGACGGAAAGCGGTCCAGCGCGTGCCCCCATCCATGGCCACCGCTTCTTCCAGCTCGCCGGGCAGGTCTTCGATGAAGGAGCGGAGCATCCACACCAGCATGGGCAGCGTGACGAGTTGATACGCCAGGATCAACCCCAGATGAGAGTCGTACAGGCCCGTCTTCTGGAACAGCAGATACAGCGGCAGGATGATCAGCAATTCGGGAGCGAATCGCAGGGACAGGATCCCGAACGCGATGTTCTCGCGTCCCCGGAACGAGAAGCGCGCGAGTGCGTACGCGGTCGGAAGGCCGATCACGACCGTCACGAGCAGCGACCCCACCGTCACGATGAGCGAGTTCGCGAACGGGGCCATGAACTTCGCACTGCTCAGCACCTCGACGTAGTTCGTCAACGTCGGAGTGAAGACGAAGGTGGGCGGGTAGGCGACGATGTCTTCGGCCTTCTTGAACGACATCATCACGATCCACACGAGGGGCGCGAGCGCGAAGACGCTCCACATGCTCAGCGACGCGATCACCGCACCATGCCGCAGGAGCTTCTTGCGACGACGGGACCGCGCGACGGAACCGCTCGGAGAGGCGTTCATGCTCCCGCCTCCGTCCGACGCGCCCGGAGCAGCACGGACGACAGCAGGTTGCACAGCACCCACAGCACCACGAGGGCCGCCATCGCCGCGCCGAAGTTCATGTTGCGGATGCCGTCCAGGTAGGCGAGCACATGGAGGTTGGTCGTGGCGTCCACGGGCCCGCCCTTGGTCGTCGTGTAGATGATGTCGAACATCTTCAAAGAGTCGATGCCGCGGAACGCGATGATCACGATGAGCACAGGCACCAGCATCGGCAGCGTGATGGAGAAGAAATTCCGCACCGGACCCGCACCGTCCACCGCGGAAGCCTCGCGAAGCTCCTGCGGAACGCTGCGGAGGCCGGCCTGCGCGAGGAGCACGACGAACGGGGTGAAGATCCAGATGTCGATGATCATCACCGACCACAGGGCGCTGTCGAGGCCGTTGAGCCAGAGCAGTCCGGGCTGGCCGACGGCTTCGAGAAGCCAGTTCACGACACCGTTCTCGGTCAGCATCACCTTCCACATCAGCGCGGCGATCACCGGGGGCAGCAGGAGCGGCAGGACGATCAGCAGGCGGAACGTGCTGCCGTACGGACCGTAGTTCAGCAGCATCGCGAGTCCGATGCCGAGAACGCACTCCACGCTCACGACGACGACGGCGTACAGCAGCGTGATGCCGATCGCGTGCAGCCCCTCCCCGGTGACGAACAGATTGAGGTAGTTCGCGCCACCGTTGAACGTCGGCGCACCCCGGTTCAGTCGGTAGGACGTGAACGACCACCAGACACCGGTGAGGAAGGGGTAGAGCACCGCCACGAGAACAGCGAGTGCCGGCAGGACGAGCAGGTACGGCAAATGAGGTTTGGGCTTCATGACTCTCTGTCCAGTCCGATCGTCATCTCCGGTCCGCCGAGGTCACTCGATCGCCGCGTCGATCTTCGTCGCCGCGTCATCCAGAGCGTCTTTCACAGATGCCTTGTCGAGCAGCGCCGACTGGATCGCGGTCGCCCAGATGTCGCCGACCGTCGTCCAGCTCGCAGACGGCGCGTACGGCCACTCCGCATAGTCGGTCAGGGTCTTCTTCCAGACCTCGTTGTAGTCCCCCCAGCCTTCGGTCGCGGCCGAGAGTTCAGGGCTCTCGGCGACGGAGACGCGCGTCGGGTTGAGGTTGCCGTTCGCGATGGAATCCGTCAGCAGCTCCTTCGACGTCGCCCACTGGATGAACTGCCAGGCAGCGCCCTTGTGCGTGGACGCCGCGTTCATGCCGAGCGACCAGACCCACATGCTCGACGCGCGCCCCTTCGGCCCCTCGGGCGGCAGCGCGTAGCCGACCTCGCCCGCGATCCCACTGCCCTCCTTCTCGAAGTCGGGGGCCATGTGGTCGGCGTCGATGTAGAACGCGGAGTTCCCGGCGAGGAAGTCCTGCTGCGCCTCGTACCACGTGTAGGTGCTCGCCGCTTCCGGCGCGGTGCGCATGAGTTCGATCCACTTGGTGACGGCCTCGTTGCCCGCCTTCGAGTTCACGGTGGCTTTGCCGTCGGTGATGTCCTGGACGCCGTAGGCCCCGGCGAACGTGGAGAACGGGTTCAGGGTGGGGTAGGTCTTGTCGCCGCGACTGACGAACCCGGAGATGGTCTTGCCGTCGAACTCGGTGCCGTCGAGCTTCTGCGCGGCGGCGATGAGCTCGTCGATCGTCTGCGGCACCGCGACGCCGTTGGCCTCGAGGATGTCCTTTCGATAGAAGAGGGCGTAGCCTTCCTCGTTCGCGGGAATCGCCCAGAGACCTCCTTCGCCCGCACCGTCGAACTCCGTGGTGTCCCACCGCTCCGCTTCGATGAGCGACGGGAAGAAGTCGTCGAAGTCGTAGTCCGGAGCCGTCTGCGTGTCGTCGTCGACCCACGGCTGCAGGTCTTCCATCCAGCCGGCCGCGGCGTACTGGTAGTTCATCGGCTGGGACGTCATGAAGACGTCGTAGCCGGCCGCGCCGGACTGGAGCTCGGTGAGGATCTTCACCATGTAGTCGGACTCGGTCAGCGTCTCGATGTCGACGTCGATGCCGGTCTTCTCCTCGAAGTCCGACACGTGGTCGAGGACGGCGTCGGAGAGGGGATGCTCGCTCATGAGGATGCTCAGCTTCTCGCCGCTGTAGTTCTTCCAGTCGAACGACGAGACGTCGGTCGAGGACGTCGTGCTGTCGCTCGGCGCGCAGCCGGCCAGGAGGCCGGCGGTGGTGAGGACGACGACGGCGGCGGTGATGCTGTGGGCGCGCGCACGCTTTCGGCTGTTGTTCATCGATACTCCTTCGAACGGCGACGGGTTCCGTGTGACTTGCGTTCGAGAGTACAGGGAATGTCCTCATGTGAGTCACTAGGGTGCTCATATGTGCACAACTCTTTCAACAACCGAATCTGTGCAGTATGCGTACGCTGCCGTCCAGAATCTCCAGCACGGACGATCGACCATCGAGATCGCCGAAGAACTCGGCATCTCGCGATTCCTCGTGGGGCGGATGATCCGGCGAGCGCGCGAGGACGGTCTCGTCGAGGTCCGCACCCGCCTGCCGGAGCCCATCACCCCCGAGCTCTCGAAAGCACTCAGCCGCGCCTACGGTCTCGAATCGGCGTTCGTGGCCCTCACCCCCTCGAACGACGAGACACGCACCCGCACGACGATCGCGAGCATCGGTGCACGCTTCCTGAGCGAGACCATCGGCGAAGACGCCATCGTGGGTCTCGGCCCCGGGCGGACGATCCTCGACACGTGCGGCCGCATCCGGGAGGTGGCCACCTGCGACGTGGTCCAGCTCACCGGCTTCGCCTCGGTCGACGCGGGGACGCACCTCGAAGCGATCAGTCAGCTCAGCGGCGTCGCCAAGGGGAGGATGTTCGCCCTCCCCGCCTCGTTCGTCACCCGGAGTGCCCGCTCGTGGGACGCGGTGACCCGGGAGCCCGCCGTGCAACAGGCCCTGGCACGCATCGACCACATCGACATGGCAGCGCTCACGGTCGGTGGTTGGCCGGGCAGCTCACTGCTGGCTTCCCAGCTCGACGAACTCGACGAACTCGCTCCCCTCCTGCGCCGAGGGGTGGTCGCCGAACTGGGCACGACCCTGCTCGACATCGACGGCAACGAGGTCGACGGCCTCCACCGACGCCTGATCGGGATCACCACCGCGCAGCTGGAGCGCACCCCGACGCGCATCGCCCTCGGCGGGGGTGCGGGCAAGCAGCGCGCCGTGCTCGCCGCCCTGCGATCCGGGCTCGTCACCACCCTGATCACCGATGAAGGGACGGCGCGTGCCGCTCTCGACGCGCTCTGACCCGCGGCTTCACCAGGGGCTGGGCTCGTAGTCCTTCAGGAACACGCCGTGGATGTCTTCGCCGGCCTCGCCGCGCACGATCGGGTCGTAGACGCGTGCGGCACCGTCGACCAGATCGAGCGGCGCGTGGAAGCCCTCTTCCGCCAGCCGGACCTTCGTGTAGTGCGGGCGCTCGTCGGTGATCCAGCCCGTGTCGACCGCGGTCATCAGGATGCCGTCCTTCTCGAGCATCTCGCCGGCACTGGTGCGGGTGAGCATGTTGAGCGCGGCCTTCGCCATGTTCGTGTGCGGGTGGCCCGGCCCCTTGTAGCGGCGGGAGAACTGCCCCTCCATCGCCGAGACGTTCACGACGTAGGTGCGACGCGCCTCGGAGGCGGCCATCGATGCGCGCAGGCGGCTGATCAGCAGGAACGGGGCGGTCGTGTTCGCGAGCTGCACCTCGAGCATCTCGAGCGGGTCGACCTGCTCGATCGACTGCACCCAGCTGTTGACGCGGTTCACATCGGGCACGAGTCCGCCGGCATCGATCGCGGTGCCGTCCGCGTGCTTCTCGAGGGAGGAGGACCCGGGGGCCATCGCGAGGCGAGCCAGGTCTTCGGCCGTGAGCGCCTGGCCGCCCTGCTCCGCGACGGTGCCGCCGAGCGCCGCCACCGACAACAGCGGATGCGAGTCGACCGAGGCCTGCAGCGCCTGCGGGTGCGGATCGACCGTGTGCCCGAACGTCTCCATCTCGGGCAGCGGTCCGTCGGGGAGCGGCTGCAGCTCGGCATCCGCGAGCAGCGAGTACGCCCCCGGCGAGCGCCGTACGGTCTGGGCGGCGTTGTTGATCAGGATGTCGAGCGGCCCCTGAGCGGCGACCGAGTCCGCGAGCCCGATGACCTGTGCCGGGTCACGCAGGTCGATGCCCACCACCCTCAGACGGTGCAGCCAGTCGGCGGAATCGGGCAGCGCGGAGAACCGGCGCACGGCATCGCGCGGGAAACGCGTCGTGATCGTGGTGTGCGCCCCGTCTCGGAGCAGACGCAGCGCGATGTGCATGCCGATCTTGGCGCGGCCGCCCGTGAGCAGGGCGCGTTTGCCGGTGAGGTCGGTGCGGGCGTTGCGCTTGCCGTGGCTGAAGCGGGCGCAGTCGGGGCAGAGCTGGTGGTAGAACGCGTCGACCTGCGTGTACGGCTGCTTGCAGATGTAGCAGTTGCGCGGCTTGAGGAGTTCGCCCGCGATCGGGGCGTCCACGACGCTGGTGGCGAGGTCGTGACCCCGGGTCTCGTCGTCGATGCGGTCGGGGGCACCGGTGGCGGTGCGGGCGACCACGGCCTTGTCGGCCTCGGCGATCGCGTCGCGGATCTCCTTGCGACGCACGCGCTTGACGGCCTTGAACATGGCCGCGGTCGCGTGGCGCACCGCGACGAAGTCCGGGTGCTCGTTGTCGATCGTGTGCAGTTCGGCGAGCACGCGCAGCGTCGTGGCGAGGTCGTCCGGGTCGATGCCGGCGCCGAGTTCAGGGTTCGCGTCGGTCACCATCCCGATTTTACGCGAGTTTCCCCGCCCCACCCCTCGCTCAGGCGATGCCGCCGCCGTCCACCACCAGGGCCGAGCCGGTGACGTACGAGGAGTCGTCGCTCGCGAGCCACACCACGGCCTGTGCGACCTCGCTCGGCTCTCCCATCCGCCGCAGCGGGCGGTCGGCGGCCTCGGCGAGGAAGGCGTTCGTGTCCTGCGCGAGCTGACGCGCCTCGTCGCGCAGCATCCCGGTGTTCACGTCTCCGGGGTTGACGGAGTTCACGCGGATGCCGGCGGGCCCGTGGTCGATCGCGAGCGCGCGGGTCATGTTCACCACGGCGCCCTTCGACGCGCAGTACGAGATCGCCTGACCTCCGCCCTTGAGGCCCCACCCCGATCCCGTGTTGATGATCGAGCCGCCTCCGGCCGCTTCCATGATCGGCACGATGTGCTTGCACATCAGGAAGATCGACCGCACGTTCACACCGAACACCCGGTCCCACTCCTCGACGGTCGTCTCCACCGCCGTGGTGCGGCGGATGATGCCCGCATTGTTGAAGACGACGTTCACGCCGCCCAGCTCGGCCACCGCGGTGGCGATGACCCGCTCGATGTCGGCCTCGCTCGCGACGTCGGCGGCGATCGCGATGGCCGAGCCACCCGCCGCACGGATCTCCGCGGCGACGCCTTCGGCCGCCTCCGCGTTCAGGTCGACGACGGCGACGGCAGCGCCCTCCGCGGCAAGCGCGAGCGACGTGGCACGACCGATGCCTCCGGCGCCGCCGGTGACGATGGCCTTCTTGTTCTCGAGACGCATGGGGTGTCCTTTCGGGTTCGTTCCGCCGGATCGGTCAGGCGGGGGTCAGTTCGGGGGCGGTCACGGCGTAGAGGCTGCGGGTGCCGACACCGGTGATGATGCGGACGTGTCCGGCGAGTCTCGCATCCAGATCAGGGTCGCCGGTGTCGACGAGAAGGGGCCGGCCGTACAGGTCGATGAGCTTCTGCTCCGGTGCGACGACCAGGAGCGGATCGGGGCCGATGGCGCGCAGGACCGCGGCCGAGAGCTGCTGGTTGCCCCGCCCGAGCAGGAATCCTTGGCCGCCGATCACGGTGATCACGGCCTGGGCCGGGCCCTGCGCGATCTGGGCGAGAAGCTCCTGCTCGCTGGCTCCCCGCACGCGCACGGCACCGTCGAGGACGACGTCGACACCGAGGGGGGATCCTTCGACGCCGAGCTGCCTCGCGATCTCGGCCGTCGTGCCGCCGGGTCCGAGCAGATAGCGGACGCCCGGGAGCATGCGCGCGACGGCTCCCCGCGCGGCCGCTTCGACGGCGGCGGCCTCGGTGACCGGCGTCGCGGCCTTGCGTGCTTGCGTCCGTCCGGCGCGGTAGGGCACCCGGAGCATCCCGTACAGCGTCGGGTCGACACGAGCCCGCCGCATCGCTG